>DAIQQI010000021.1:0-1565 GCA_036786925.1 Steroidobacteraceae bacterium | reverse complement strand
TCGCTACGATCTCGGCACGGTCCTGCTGAACGCACAGCGACTCGATCAGGCGCGCAAGGTGGTTGGCACCAGCGCCAGCTTTTTCCTGCTGCTGGCGGTGCTGTTTGCGGTGGCCGGCGCGTTTCTGGCCGAACCGATCCTGCAGGTGATGCGGACTCCGCCGGAGTCGGTGGCGATGGCGGTGTCTTACATGCGGGTGATGTTTATCGCCTTGCCGATCAGCTATTTCTATTTCTTCACCATGGCTGCGTTACGCGGCGCCGGCGATTCACGCACGCCTTTCATCTACCTGGTGCTGTCGGTGGTGCTGGATATCGCGCTCAACCCGGTGTTCATATTTGGCCTGGGCATCGCCCCCGCCCTGGGTATCGCCGGTTCGGCGTTAGCCACCGTCGTCGCCCAGACGATCAGCCTGGCCGGCTTGCTGGCGCATATCTACCGCCGCAAGAACCCGCTGGTGCTGCACCGCGCGGACCTGCACCTTCTGCGCCCGGATTTCGCGATCATTCAGTCGGTCGTGACCAAGGGCCTGCCGATGGGCGCGCAGATGATCGTGATGTCGGGCTCCATGGCCGCGACCTACGGCATGGTCAATAATTTCGGCGCGCACACGACCGCGGCGTTTGCCGCCGCAATGCAACTGTGGAGCTACATCCAGATGCCGTCGCTCGCGCTCAGCGCCGGCGTGTCCTCGATGGCCGCGCAAAATATCGGCGCCAACCAATGGAGCCGGGTCGGCTCGATCGCGCGCTACGGCGTGCTGTTCAATTTTTTGTTAGCGGGGTCCGCGATCCTGCTGCTGTACATATTCGGCCGCGGGGCGTTAAGCCTGTTCCTGCCGCCCGATACGCCGGCGCTGGATATTGCGCAGCACCTCAACAACGTCGTGCTGTGGTCGTACCTGCTATTCGGCATGGCGATGGTGCTGTCCGGCGTGGTGCGGGCCGCGGGTGCGGTCATGGTGCCGCTGATCGTGCTGTTCATCGCGCTGTGGGTGGTGCGCATTCCGCTGTCGCTGGCGCTGATACCGCGCTGGGGGGCGGACGCGATCTGGTGGAGCATTTCGGCGTCCAGCGTGGTCGCGCTGGCGCTGGTCGGCGCTTACTACCTGCGCGGCAGCTGGCGCAAGGCGCGGATGGTGCCCGTCAGTTAGGGCGTCTTGACGGCATCAGTCGCCGGTTTTTCCGGCTCCAACGCGAGTGGATCCTCGGGCACGGTCTGCGTTGCGAGGCCCTCGATGGCCGCACCTGAATCCGGATCCGTCAGCGTCGGCGCCGGCGGCGGCACGTAGTCAGCTAACAACGTCCAGTACTGGCGCACGTTGTCCACCAGGCCAACCGTCTCACCGCCGCGCGCATAGCCGTTCTGCGCGCGCGCGTACCAGTATTGCTGCTCGAGAAGCGGCAGGTGGCGTTTGACGTCGGCCCAGAGATCCGGGTTGCCGCTATTTTGCTGGGTCAGGATGCGCGCGTCCTCGAGATGCCCAAGGCCGATGTTGTAGACCGCGAGCGCAAACAGCGTGCGATCCGGGTCCTTGATGCGTGCGGGCAGGCGCCGCATCTGTT
>DAIQQI010000210.1:0-5678 GCA_036786925.1 Steroidobacteraceae bacterium | reverse complement strand
GGACTCATTGACCTGACCACAATAATGACTACGCATATTCATGAGGATAACTTAGTAAGTACATAAAGGCCGCCCTGGATGCCGCGATTGATGCGCAGCTCGTCGTCCAGGTACACGACATCCGAATAGAGCTTGCCGACATTCAGCTCCGCGCTCAGCGGCAGGTCCGCCGGCGCACCCAGTGCCGCGCGCATGGCGGCCGCGCCGCCTGCGCCGGTTGGGCGCAGTTCGACGCGGTCGAATTCGATGTTGAGGCGCTGCGGGTTCTGCGCATCGACCACCCAGCGTCCGTGTGTAATCACTTCAGCACAGCACTTGCCACCGGGCGCCGCGATGCTAACAACATTGTCATAGCGCGAACCGTCCGCAGCCACTTCCTGGTGCAGGGCCAGCACCGAGATCGGCAGCTCCGGAAACTTGTTGAAACTGTGGATCTTGAGATTGGACTCGTGCACGCGCGGTTTGCCCGCTGAATGCCGCGCGCCAAAGTGCGCGAACACGGTGACCCAGCGTCCCGCCAGAACCTCCGGCCGCTCCGCCGGCCGCGGGTACACGCTCATGGCGCTGAGTTCGCCGACCAGCTCGCCAAGGCGGGCGAAACCCGGTTCGCTCAGGCCGCCCTCGGGGCTCGCGGTATCCAGGTGCGCCAGCAAAGCGGCGCGCGCGCGACTGCGATCATTCATCGAGTCAGGCCTGCTGCGGCGTCGCCGGCATGACGACGCCTAACGTGACGATCATCTTCATGGCGGCGTCGATGGAAATATTGAGCGGCTGCAATTGCGATCGGGGCGCGAGCACGATGAAGCCCGAGGTCGGATTGGGCGTCGTCGGCACGAACACGCAGACATGGGCTTCGCCGCCCGGCACCTGTGCCGCCCCCAGGTCCTCGGCGGTCACGAAGCCGATGCTCCAGATGCCGGTGCGCGGATACTCGATCAACACCACCTGCTTGAAGGAATTACCCGAGGTCGACAGCACCGACTCCGCGAAACCCTTGACGCCGCCATGGATGGAGCGCACCAGCGGAATGCGCTCCAGCAGCCCGTCCCAGTAGCGCATCAGGCGACGACCGATCAGGTTGGTGACCGCGAGCCCCGTCAGCAGCAGTATCGAGAGCGCGAACACGATGCCGAGGCCGGGCAAGCGGAATCCTAACAAGTCGAGCGGCCGCCAGCCCGCGGGCAGCAACAGCAGGAAATTGTCGGTGAGATCGATGATGAAGCCCAGCACCCAGACGGTCGCGAGGATGGGCAGCCACACCAGCACGCCGGCAATCAGGTAACGACGGAATGCCGGCATGACTAACGCCTGGCCTTGCGTGCGGCCGAGCGCTTGGACTTCGATGCGGACCGGGACGCGCGCTTGTTATCGGCGGCCTTGGGTGCCTCCACCTTGGACTCCTTCTTAACGGGCTCGGCCTTAACGGGCTCGGCCTTGGGCGCATCCGTCGTGGCGGTGTCGGCCTTCGGCGTAGCCGCCTTGGGCGTTTCGGTCTTGGCAGCCTCGGTCTTGGCGGAATCGTCCTTGTCCACCGCCAGGTTGCGCTTCTTCTCCTGGTCCGACTTGAAGTCGGTTTCGTACCAACCGGAGCCCTTGAGGCGGAAAATGGGGGCGGACATCAGCTTGCGCAGCTGCGACTTGCCGCAGGCGGGGCACTTGCGCAATGGCGGGTCGCTGACCTTCTGCATCGCCTCGTGGGCCTTGCCACAGGCGCCGCACTGGTATTCATAAAACGGCATGCGGCAATTATACCGGGGCAGTCGACCGGCCGTTACGCTGCTAGCCGGTTTTCTTCTCGAAACCGATGCGGCCCTCGCCGTCCACGACGCCCTGGATACGATCGCCGGGACCGAAACGCCCCTGCAGCAATTGCTGCGCCAGCGGGTTTTCGACCTGTTGCTGGATCGCGCGCTTCAGCGGCCGCGCCCCGTAGACCGGGTCGTAACCGGCCTCGGCTAACAAGTCCAGCACCTTGTCGTCGAGCGCGAACTCGATGCCGCGCTCCAGCAGCCGCTTGCGCAGGCCGCCCAGCTGGATGCCGACGATCGCGCGGATCTCGGCACTGCCGAGCGGATGGAACACGACCATGTCGTCGATGCGGTTGATGAACTCGGGACGGAAATGCTGTTGCACGATTTCCATCACCGAGGCCTTCATGCGCGTGTAGTTCTTCTCGCCCGCGAGTTCCTGGATCACGTTGGAGCCGAGGTTGGACGTCATGATCACCACGGTGTTGCGAAAATCCACGGTGCGACCCTGGCCATCGGTCAGGCGGCCGTCATCGAGCACCTGCAGCAACACGTTGAACACGTCGCTATGCGCTTTTTCCACCTCATCTAACAGGACGACCGAGTACGGCCGGCGACGCACCGCTTCGGTGAGATAACCGCCCTCTTCATAGCCGACATAGCCGGGAGGCGCGCCGATCAGGCGCGCGACCGAATGCTTCTCCATGAACTCGGACATGTCGATGCGCACCAGCGCTTCTTCGGTGTCGAACAGGAATGACGCCAGCGCCTTGCACAGTTCGGTCTTGCCGACGCCGGTGGGTCCGAGGAACAGGAACGAGCCGTTAGGCCGTGCGGGATCCGCGAGTCCGGCGCGCGAGCGGCGGATCGCGTTGGAGACGATCTTGAGTGCTTCTTCCTGCCCGACCACGCGCTTGGCGAGCGCGCTTTCCATCTGCAGGAGTTTTTCCTTTTCCGACTCCAGCATCTTGGACACGGGAATGCCGGTCCACTTGGACACCACTTCGGCGATTTCCTCGTCGGTCACCTTGTTGCGCATCAGCTGCATGCCCTGCGTTTCCGCAGACTGTGCCTGCGCCTGGCGCTTCTCGGCCTCTGGAATCTTGCCGTACTGGATCTCGGCGACCCGCGTCAGATCGCCCTTGCGCCGCGCGGCTTCCATGTCGAGTTTCAGCTTCTCGATTTCTTCCTTGACGCTGGCCGCGCCCTGCAAGGATGCCTTCTCGCTCTTCCAGATCTCCTCCAGGTCGGCGAATTCCTTTTCCAGTCCGCGCAAGGTCTCTAACAGCGTCGCCAGGCGCTTCCTGGACGCGTCGTCGGTTTCCTTCTTGAGCGCTTCGTGCTCGATTTTCAGCTGGATGATGCGGCGCTCGAGTTTGTCGAGCACTTCCGGCTTGGAGTCGATTTCCATGCGGATGCGGGCCGCAGCCTCGTCGATGAGGTCGATGGCCTTGTCCGGCAGCTGCCGGTCGGCGATGTAGCGATGCGACAGCGTGGCCGCGGCGACGATCGCCGGATCGGTGATCTCGACACCGTGGTGAACTTCATAACGCTCCTGCAGGCCGCGCAGGATCGCGATCGTATCCTCGACCGAAGGTTCGTTGACCAGCACCTTCTGGAAGCGGCGTTCGAGTGCGGCGTCCTTTTCCACGTACTTGCGATATTCATCGAGCGTGGTCGCGCCGACGCAATGCAGCTCGCCGCGGGCCAGCGCGGGCTTCAGCATGTTGCCGGCGTCCATCGAGCCCTCGGCCTTGCCGGCGCCCACCATGGTGTGCAGCTCATCAATAAAGAGAATGACCTGGCCTTCCTGCTTGGACAGGTCGTTGAGCACGGCTTTCAGCCGCTCTTCAAACTCGCCGCGGAATTTCGCGCCTGCGATCAGCGCGCCCATGTCGAGCGCGAGGATGCGTTTCTTCTTCAGGCTCTCGGGCACTTCGCCATTGATGATGCGCAGCGCGAGGCCCTCGACAATGGCGGTCTTGCCGACGCCTGGCTCGCCGATCAGCACCGGGTTGTTCTTGGTGCGCCGTTGCAGCACCTGGATGGTGCGGCGGATTTCATCGTCGCGCCCGATCACCGGGTCCAGCTTGCCGTCGATGGCGCGCTGGGTGAGATCAATGGTGTATTTCTCCAGCGCCTGGCGCCCTTCCTCGGCATTGGCATCCTGGACCTTGTCGCCGCCACGAACTTCGTCGATGGCTTTCTCAATGGCCGCCTTGGCAAAGCCGGCGTCCTTGAGCAGGCGAGCTAACAACTGCCGGTCCTCGAAGGCTGCTAACACCACCAGCTCGCTGGCGATGAACTGGTCACCGCGTTGCTGCGCCAGCTTGTCGGTGACATTCAGCATCTTGACGAGATCATTGCCGATGTGGACTTCGCCGGGCGTGCCCTCCACCTTCGGCAGGCGCTCCAGCGCGTTGCCAATTTCGGTGCGCAGCTTGGGGAGATTGCCACCCGCCTTGAGCAGCAAGGGCCGGACCGTGCCGCCCTGCTGATCAATCAGGGCCGCGAGCAGATGCACGGGCTCCAGCATCTGATGATCGCGCCCAACGGCCAACGACTGGGCATCGCCCAGCGCCTGCTGCAGTCTTGCAGTGAGTTTTTCCTGTCGCATACCCCAGCCGATGTGAGGCCCGGCCGGGAGGTTTCAATACCCCGTGGCGGCCAGAATTCACGAAAATCGCGTCAGATCAGCCCCGAACCGTGTACCGCCCGCTCGGCGATGACAATAACCCCGACACCCGCGGCGATCCACAAGACCTGGGCGAGGCTGGCGCGTGAATCGACATGCCGGTGCAGGCCGGGAATCAGGTCCGACATCGCGACATACAACATGCTGGCCGCGGCCAGCGCCAATACATAGGGCAATGCAGCCTGCGCCTCGCGCAGTGCGAAATAGCCGATGACGCCGCCGATGATGGCGGTCAGGCTGACCGCCAGGTTCCAGAACAGCGCCTTGCCGCGCGACATGCCCGCATGCAGCAGTACGGCGAAATCACCCACTTCCTGCGGAATCTCGTGCGCGACAACGGCCAGCGCTGCCACCAGGCCCAGGTGCGGATCCGCCAGCACCGCGCCCGCGATCAGCACACCGTCGAGCGCGTTGTGGATCGAATCACCCACCAGCACCAGCGTCCCGGACGTTGCGCGACGATGATGGTCCTGCGGAGTCTTGTGTGCGCCGACGCCATGCTCTTCGCAATCGTCGGTATGGCAGTGCCGCCACAGCAGGAATTTCTCCAGTACGAAGAACAGGCCAATACCCGCTACCAGCGTCGCGCCAACGGCATGCAGGCGATCTTCATCCGCCCCGGCCAGCGCATGCGGCACCAGCGCCATCAGCGCCGCGCCTAACAGGGCGCCGGTCGCGAAACTGACCAGATGCGGCAGGCTGCGGCTGCGCAGCCGGTCCGGAAACAGCAGGAACAGTCCGGCGATTGCGGCGCTCAGCAGGCCGCTGCCACCGGTCGCGAGCAGGATGAGTATCAGGGTGTCCATGGGTCAGATCACGAGGATACCGCGCGCCACAGCAATGCCGCCATGCGTCCGCTGCTGCCGAGCGCCGCGGCATCCCGCCGGTGTGAAAAGAACCGCTGCGAGTCCGCGAAGGTGCACAGGCCGCAGTCGCTCAGCGCTGTCACGCCAGCCGCGCGCAGGCGCGCGGCTGCGATGGCCGCGAGGTCGCACTGCCAGCGGCCCCTGTTGTTAGGTGTGAAGGCCCAGGCGAACGACTGGCCGAAGGCGGCGCGCACCTCATCGCCCACTTCAAAAGCGTCGCGGCGGATGCAGGGCCCGATCCAGGCAGTGAGCCCGGCCGGCGGCACGCCCATGGCAGCAAGCGTTTGCTCCAGCACGCCACCCGCGAGCCCGCGCCAGCCGGCGTGCGCGGCGCCATAAACGGCGCCGTCCTGCGATGCCAGCAGCACC
>DAIQQI010000020.1:0-18528 GCA_036786925.1 Steroidobacteraceae bacterium | reverse complement strand
TTCGGGCGGTGGCACCGGGGCGGGCGGCTTCTTATCCCAGGCCTGCGTCTCCAGCCAATCGCGGATGATCTGCTTGTCGAAGCTCGGCGGGCTGATGCCGACACGGTACTCGTTCGCCGGCCAGAAACGCGAGGAGTCCGGCGTCAGGACTTCATCGATCAGCGTCAGCTTGCCCGCATCGTCGACGCCAAATTCAAACTTGGTGTCGGCGATGATGATGCCGCGCGCGGCAGCGTGATCGCGGGCAAATTCATACAACCGTAGCGCGGCCGAGCGCACCTCCGCCGCCCGCGCCGCGCCGATCACGCCGGCGATGACCTCGAAGGACACATTCTCGTCGTGCTCGCCGGCGGCCGCCTTGGTCGCCGGCGTGAAAATCGGCTGCGGCAGCCTGGCGGCCTGTGGCAACCCGGCCGGCAGCGGGATGCCGCAGATGGCGCCGGTCTGCTGATAGTCCTTCCAGCCCGAGCCGATCAGGTAGCCGCGTACCACGGCTTCCAGCGGCAAGGCCTTGAGGCGCCGCACCAGCACCGCCCGTCCTGTTAGCATGGCGCGCTCCTCGGCACTCAGCGGCAGGCTGTCCAGGGTCCGGTGTGTTAGGTGGTTGGCCACCAGGTGTGCGGTACGCGCAAACCAGAACAGGCTGATTTCATTCAGCACCCGGCCCTTGCCCGGGATCGGGTCGGGCATGACCACGTCGAACGCGGACAGCCGGTCGGTGGTCACGATCAGCATGGTGGCGGCGTCGACCGCGTAGATGTCGCGCACCTTGCCGGTGTGAATTTTCTCGAGTCCGCGCAGATTGGTGGTGTGCACGGGGCTGGTGTCAGATTGCATTCGGCTAGTATTGCAGGATGAATTGGACGGGGAAACTACTGGGTGGACTTATCGGGCTGCTGGCAACGCGCCACCCGCTGGGCGCGGTGATTGGCGTCATCATCGGCCACTTGTTCGATCAAAAGAAGTCCTCGAGCGACGCGTCGCGCGATCCTGAAGTGCAGCGTGCCGCGGCTGAGCCCGGCGACGCCAACGCGATCGCCGAGCGATTCTTCCGCAATACCTTCGAAGTCATGGGCCATGTCGCCAAGGCGGATGGTCGCGTGTCTGAAGCGGAAATCGTTGCGGCGCGGGCCGTGATGGCGGAACTGCGGCTCGACGCCCCGCAGACCGAGGCGGCGATTGCGGCCTATCGGCGCGGCAAGGAGCCGGACTTCAATCTCGAGGCCGTGATACTGGCGTTGCGCAAGGCCTGCGCTGGCAGGCCCGACCTGCTGCTGGCGTTCCTGGAAATCCAGGTGCGCGCCTCGCTGCAGGGCAGCGACATGCGCGGCGTGGCGCGGCAGCGCCTCGGGCGCATTGCCACGCTGTTTGGCATCGGCACCATCGAGTTCGCGCACCTCGAGGCGGTGATGCGACTGCGCGCCGGCCAGGGCGCACGCGGCGGCGCCGCCCGGCAGGCTAACGACAGCGAGAAGCTCGCCGACGCCTACCGCGTGCTGGAAGTGGGACCGACAGCCACGGACGCTGACGTCGAGAAAGCCTATCGCCGTCAGTTGAGCCGTCATCATCCTGACAAGCTCAAGGCCAATGGCCTGCCCGAGTCGATGCTGGAACACGCCAAGCAGCGCACGCAGCAGATCATCGAGGCCTGGGATGTGATACGCGCCAGGCGCGGCATTGCCAACTGACGGCAGGCTATACTTCCCGCCCCATGCAAACCCCCTGGATCGCGCCCTCCATCTTGTCCGCGGATTTTGCGCGCCTCGGCGCTGAAGTCGATGCGGTGCTGGCGGCCGGCGCCGACATCGTGCACTTCGATGTCATGGACAATCACTACGTGCCCAACCTGACAATCGGGCCGCTGGTTTGCGAGGCGCTGCGCAAGCATGGTGTCAAGGCGCCGATCGACGTGCACCTGATGGTGCGGCCGGTGGATCGCATCGTGCCGGACTTCGCCAAGGCCGGCGCCACGTACATCACCTTTCACCCGGAAGCGAGCGAACATGTCGACCGCAGCATCGCGCTGATTCGCGAGTGCGGCTGCAAACCGGGGTTGGTGTTCAATCCCGCCACGCCGCTCGATTTTCTCGATTACACCCTCGGCCAGATCGACATGGTGCTGCTGATGTCGGTGAACCCGGGTTTCGGGGGCCAGAAGTTCATCCCCAGCGTGTTAGATAAACTGCGCGACGCACGCCGGCGCATCGATGCCAGCGGTCGCGCGGTGCGCCTCGAGATCGATGGCGGCGTCAAGCTCGACAACATTGCGGCGATTGCCGCGGCCGGCGCCGATACCTTCGTCGCGGGTTCGGCGATTTTCAGCACGCCCGACTACGCAGGCACCATCGCCGCCATGCGCAAGGCCATTGGCCGATGACGAGGACCCGATGAAGGTCGAGCTGACAGCGCTGGAAGCGCGGCTCATAGGCTGCCTGATCGAGAAGGAACTGACCACGCCGGATCAGTATCCACTGTCACTCAATTCGCTGACTGCGGCCGTGAATCAGAAGACCAACCGGGATCCTGTGATGGAGCTCGCCGAGGCCGAGGTCGTTTCTGTGCTCGACGGCCTGCAGAAAAAACACCTGGTCTACGAAAAAAGCGGCTTTGGCAGCCGCGTCATGAAATACCAGCATCGCCTGGTGGGCACCGAATTCAGCGAGATCAAGGCGACGCCGCAGGAGCGCGGCATACTCTGCGTCATGCTGCTGCGCGGGCCGCAGACCATCGCCGAACTGCGTACCCGCACCAATCGGCTGTGCGAATTTGCCGACCTCGCCGAGGTTGAGACGGCTCTCAACGAGATGATGGCGCGCGACAGCGGCCCGCTGGTCGCGCGGCTGCCGCGCAGCAGGGGCGAGCGTGAGTCCCGTTACATGCATTTACTGTCGGGCGCCATCGAGTCGGCGCCCGAGCAGGAAGCCTCGGCCCCGCCGCCGCCCGCCGACCCGGATCTGGCGGCGCGTGTCGCGACGCTCGAGCGGGAACTCGAGGCGCTGCGGCGCGAAGTCGCGGCGCTGCGCGGCGCCTGAGGCCCCGGCGATGGCGACGCATACCGGCGGATGCCACTGCGGCCGGGTCCGGTTCGAAGTAGAGGCCCCGGCGCGGGTCACCGTATCCGAATGCAATTGCAGCATCTGCGCCAAGTCCGGCTACCTGCACCTGATCGTGAGCGCGCCGCAGTTCAGGCTGCTGTCGGGCGCCGACGTGCTAACAAGCTACCGCTTCAACACCGGCACGGCGCAGCACCTGTTCTGTTCAGTCTGCGGCATCAAGTCGTTCTACGTGCCGCGCTCGCATCCCGATGGGTTCAGCGTCAATGCACGCTGCATCGATCCGGGCAGCATCGAGGAGCTGGTGATCGCGCCGTTTGACGGACAGCGCTGGGAGCAGGAGATGCAGCAGGGGCGGGTGCCGCCGACGGCATAAAAAAAGCCCGCGACGAGCGCGGGCTTTTTCACTGAGGGGCAGGGAACGCCTGCCAATCTGTTTCGGCGAGCTAACGACTACGCTTTTTCCTCGTCTTCATCGTCCCAATCGTCATCTTCGTCGGCGTCTTCTTCCAGATTCTGCGCCAGCGCAGTATTGCCGACGCTGACCGGGCCCTTGGCCATCGTGCCCTTGACAGGCACCACCACCGGGCGGGTCTTCATCTTGGGACGCGCGTTAAATACGACAATCGTCTTGCCGGTGGCGCGCAGCAGGCCCTGGTCTTCCAGCACCTTCAATACGCGGCCCGCCATTTCGCGCGAGCAGCCGACCAGTCTTGACAGTTCCTGGCGCGAGACCTTGATCTGCATGCCTTCCGGATGCGTCATCGCATCGGGTTCGCCGCACAGATCCATGATCGCGTGAGCAACACGGCCTGTGACATCGACAAACGCCAGGTCGCCGAGCTTCTTGTTAGTCCGGTCGAGGCGGCTGGCCAGCTGCGTCGCCAGTTCGAAGATCAGGCCCGGGCTTTCGGCGGCAATCTGCCGGAAGCGCGGATAGGTCATTTCAGCAAGTTCGCACTGGCCGCGGGTGCGGACCCAGGCGGTGCGGGTCGGCTGTTCGTAGAACAGGCCCATCTCGCCGAAGAACTGACCCTTGTTCAAATAGGCCAGCACCATCTCGTTGCCTTCCTCGTCTTCGATCATGACTTCGACCGAACCCGAGATGATGTAGTAGAGAACATCCGGCAGGTCGCCAGCGTGAATAATGACCGTCTTCGACGGTACCGTACGGATACGGCAATAGCTCAGAAAGCGGTTAATTGCTGGTATGTCGCTGAGCGGTTTTACTGAATCATCCATCCGAATCTCCCCTCACAAGTGGTGACAAGCGTGTCGTCGGATGTTTTTTTAACCATAACGCACCAAAGGCGCAAGGCATTTCACAATCAAATCCAATAACTTGTGACAGTCATCACACGCGAAGTCGCGAACATCAGCGCCTTCACGGGTCCGGGAAGCTCGGCGCCGCCCGCGGCGCGGGCCGCAGCTCCATGGTGAACCTCGTCGTGTTTCATCGATTCCAGCACCGCGCGACTGCCGTGGTCGGCCGCCGGTAGTTTCTCGAGATGATCTTCAAGATGCTGTTCGACCTGGCGCTCGGTTTCGCTGACAAAACCGAGGCTGAGCTTGTCGTTGACGGCCGCGGCCAATGCGCCGATGGCGAAGGAACCCGCGTAAAACAGCGGATTCAACACGCTGGTGCGGCCGCCGAGTTCATGGATGCGTTGCTCGCACCAAGCCAGATGATCGGCTTCTTCGCGCGCCGCCTTGAGCAGCATGTCGCGAGTCCCGGGATCACGCGCCAGCAGCGCCTGGCCGTGATAAAGCGCCTGGGCGGCCACTTCGCCGGTGTGGTTGACCCGCATGAGCGCGGCGGATTCGCGTTTGTCGGTCTCTGTCAACGTGCCCGGGCCCGCGGCGTCATGCGTGGGTGTGGCCCGTCCGGCCTGGGCGGGCGCGAACACGGAGCGCAAGGCGCGGTCCGCGGCGATCAGAAAAGGCTCAAGTGGATTGGAGTCCGGCATGACCGCTATAATGCCACAAAAATGTCAATTGAAACAACGAGTTAAGGTTTATCCGGAGGCTTCTTTGCAAAGCCCGGAGCGCTCCATTACACTTGCGCGCCTTTTTACATGAGCCCGGCGCGCGGCCCCCTTGTTCGACCAGCGTGACAACCAAAGCCTATAAGAGCGTACGGGCGGAGCATATTTAAGATGACCACGAAATTTGCCAAACCCGGAAACGTCCGCTGCGATTGGTTCGTCATTGACGCCGAAGGCCGCACCCTCGGCCGCCTCTGTTCGGAAATCGCCCTGCGTCTCAAGGGCAAGCACAAGGCCGACTACTCGCCGCACGTGAACATGGGCGATCACATCGTCGTGATCAACGCCGAGAAAGTGAAAGTCACGGGCCGCAAGCTCAAGGACAAGATCTATTACCACCACACCGGCGCCATCGGTGGCATCAAGTCCATCGCGCTCGACAAGCTGCTGCAGGAACATCCGGAGCGCGTGATCCAGATCGCAGTCAAGGGCATGCTGCCCAAGACCGTGTTAGGTCGCGACATGTTCCGCAAGCTGCATGTTTTCGCAGGCGCCAAGCACCCGCATGCTGCCCAGCAGCCCAAGCCGCTGGCGCTCGCCGGCTGATAGCTAACAAGACACCGAACAAGGAATAGAAGCAGATGCCAGTCACTCAATTGTCCACCGGTCGCCGCAAGACCTCGACCGCGCGCGTCATTCTGAAGCCCGGCACGGGAAAGATCACCGTCAACGATCGCCCGATCAACGAATTCTTTGGCCGCAAGACCGGCCAGATGATTGTCATGCAGCCGCTGGAAGTCACGCAGCTGGTCGGCCGATTCGACGTCGTCGCCAATGTCGCGGGCGGTGGCATCACCGGCCAGGCCGGTGCGATTCGCCACGGCATCACCCGGGCACTGATCAAGTACGACGAGAACCTGCGCAAGCAGCTGCGCGTCGCCGGTTTCGTCACGCGCGATGCGCGCGAAGTCGAACGCAAGAAGGTCGGCCGCCGCAAGGCACGCCGCGGTCCGCAGTACTCGAAGCGCTAAGCGGAATCCGGGCCGGACTTCGGCTAACCTGTTGCGCGATTCTTTTTGGGGGATCGTCTAGCGGTAGGACAACGGACTCTGACTCCGTTTACCTAGGTTCGAATCCTAGTCCCCCAGCCAATGTCAGGAAGGGCCGGTCGCAAGACCGGCCCTTTTTGCTGGCGCATCCAGGACTAGGATGAGAACCGTGGGTTCGACGCGAGACGGCGTTAGCCGTTGAGCGAGCGGCGAGCGATTTTCGCGAGCCGACCCCGCAGGGGCGAGGCGCGCAGCGCCGAGTAATCCTAGTCCCCCAGCCAATGTCAGGAAGGGCCGGTCGCAAGACCGGCCCTTTTATTTTCGCGATTTGACAATAATCTTGTCAGCGCGCAAATACTCGCTGCAATTGCGATTGATCGCACGCGAGAAGCATCGGGCTTGGAGATCATTACAACCATGATTCGGCGCGGCAGATGCTGGGCTTTGTTGGTGCTGTGGGTGCCCTGCGGCGCCCTGGCGGCGTCGTACGTTACGCAAACCACGCCCTTCAATCTGGTGTCGACCGCCGGCCACACCGCGATCGTCGCCTGGGCAGGCGGGCTCGGCTGTCCCGATACGCTGGGTGACGACAGCATCTCGGCACTCATCACGCTGCCGTTTACCTTCAAGTACGGCGCCAGCAGCTACACGCAGGTGCGTGTGATGACCAACGGTCGTTTGCAGTTCGGCAACAGCTACTGCGGATTCGGCACGCAAGTGGTCGGGCCGCCGCGTACCTATCCCGACCCGCTGCCCTCGGGCAACCTCAACAACACCATGCGCGTGTACGGCGCCGACCTGGATGTCAGCGTTGGCGGCACGATCACCTACGGCACGAATGGCACGGCGCCCAATCGCCGCTTTGTCGCGACCTGGACGAATGTGCCGCAGTGGAATGCGGCCGGCACGTCCTACAACCTGCAAATCCAGCTCGCGGAAGACGGCGATTTCTATTTCATGTACGGCGTTTCAAACAACGTCTCGGGTGGCGCCACGCTGGGCCCGGCGCAGATCGGCTGGCAGCTAACAACGACCGACTTTGTGCTGGTGCAGAGTGGCTTGCCCGCCAATAACTCGGGATGGCGGTTCCGGCGCAACGTCCCGGCCCTGCGTATCACCAAGACATCCACGGTCATCAGTGATCCTGCGAATGGCACGACCAACCCCAAGCGGATACCGGGAAGCATCGTCCAGTATTCGGTCACCGTGACCAACACAGGCGTGGGACCGATCGACGCCAACACGGTCGCCATCACCGACCCGGTGCCGGCGAATTCGGATCTCTTTGTGTCGACCGCCGGCGGTCCGCCGATCACGTTCACCAACGGCGCGGTCGCGAGCGGCCTGACGTTCAGCTATCCCGCCAACGTCGGGTTCTCCAGTCAGTTGGGCGGCGGCAGTCCCTACACGTATGCCCCGACGGCCAATGCCAACGGCGTGGACCCCGCCGCGACGGGATTGCGCATCGCGCCGGTGGGCACTCTGGCCGGCTCCAGTGTGGCCGGCGACCCGAGTTTTACCGTCACTTTCCGCGTGCGGGTGCGCTAGCGGCCTGCCGGAGTTGTTAGATCCGGGTTCTCAGAACTGGCGCACGCCGCCGCTGTCGCCGCCGACAAGCACGATATCCGCCGGCCGTTCCGCGAACAGGCCGACCGTGACGACCCCCGCGATTGCGTTGATCTGGTGTTCCATTTCCCTGGGCGCGCGAATTGTGAACCCGCGCACATCCAGGATCTGATTGCCATTGTCGGTGGTGAAGCCGGCACGCAATACCGGTTGGCCGCCCAGCTTGATCAGTTGCCGCGCAACATGCGCACGCGCCATCGGGATAACCTCGACCGGCAATGGGAACCTGCCCAGCGCCTCGACCACCTTGCTCTCATCGACGATGCAGACAAACTGCCGTGCCACGGCGGCGACGATTTTCTCGCGCGTCAGCGCGCCACCGCCGCCCTTGATGAGTTCGCGGGCATGATTGGTTTCGTCCGCGCCATCGACATACACGCCTATGGAGTCCACGTCATTGAGATCGAAAACCGGTATTCCATGTGCCTTCAGGCGGTCGGTTGAGGCATTGGAACTCGATACCCCGCCCTTGATGCGGCCGCCGCCAAAGTCGCGTGCGAGGGCGTCGATAAAGTAATTGACGGTCGATCCGGTGCCGATGCCAACGATGCTGTCGGCCTGGACGAATCGCAGCGCGGCTTCGGCTGCAGCTTTTTTTCCGGCGCTCATGTTAGCTCTGTAGTGCGCGGAAACCCTGTAAAACAAGGGCTTCCAGAAACGATTAAGCCCGCTTGCGCGGGCCTTTCTTTGGAAGCGGCGAGCGAGAAATGTTGAGTTCCCCGCCCGCCTTAGGCTTAGAAAAAAGCTACCTTACTTCTTCTTGGCAGCTTTTTTCTTTTTCTTGGCTTTCGCCATGACAATCTCCTGTGGGTTAGTCCGGGGTCGAGTATATACACGATATTGTAAAAAACAAGCGTTAGCGCTTGACATCGTGAACCTCGGCACCTGCCGGAATATCAATCGCCCTTCGTCTCGAGCGACAAAATGAACTGCCAGTGCGCGGCACTGACGGGCATCACCGAGAGTCGATTGCCCGCGCGCAACAACCAGAAGTCTTTCAATGATCCTTTGGCATGCGCACGCAGCGTGTTCAAAGTGATGATGTGTTCGAGGCGGCGTTCGAGTTGCACATCGACCATGTACCAGCGCGGATTCGCCGCATCGCTGTCGGCATCGAAGTGTTTGTGTTTCCGATCCAGTGCAGTGTGATCGGGATATCCCGCGCGGACGATCTTCATGATCGCTACAGCGCCGGGCACGTCGCAGCTCGAGTGATAGAGCAGCGCGCGATCATTGAGCTGCATCTGATCGCGCAGCATGTTGCGCGCCTGGTAGTTGCGCACACCGTCCCAGCACGTGGTTTTGCGGGGCGCCGCCGCCAGGGTGTCGACACTGAAGGTTTCCGGTTCAGTTTTCAGCAGCCAGTAATTCATGGGCGATCCGGTGGGAAAAGCGTCAGTCCATTTTCGGTGATCACGCCATCGAGCGGGACATCGTGGGGCTCGCGATCGATGTGATCCACGGCTTGTGCGGAAAACGCGAGTCCGAGCAGCAGGGGTCCGCGCCAGCAGCGGCGCCGTGTACGGAATGCGAGCGCGCGATCATAGTAGCCAGCGCCGTTGCCGAGTCGATTGCCGCGACGATCAAAAGCAACCAGCGGCAGCAGAATGATATTCATCCAGCGGGCGCCCAGCTGCTGGTGGCCGCTGGGTTCGGCTATGCCGATACGGTTGCGGCGCAACGGCCCGGAATCCGCCGCAATGAAACGCATGCTGCGACTGCGCAGGGAGCCGATTCGCGGCAGGTACACCCGGCAACCGCGCGTTAGCAGATCGCGCAGCAGATCGCGGGTATCGAGTTCGGCGCCTATGGGCAGATACACCGCGATGCTTTGCCCGGGTCGCAGCGATCGCAGCCGCAGCACGTGGCGCGCAGTCTGGCGCGCGAAGTGGCGGCGGAGGGCGGGCGGAATGTTGCGACGCGCGGCGCGCGCGGCGCGGCGTTGCGCTGGTCGCGAAATCAAGCGTCACCCGCCTGTGCCGGTGCGAACCGTTGCTCTCGACACAGAGCAACAAGTGGGGCGAGCTGCGGCAGGTAAGGCTTTCCGCTCAAGGCGGACTTGCACAGTGCTGCCAACAAGCCCATATGCCCCTGGGCGTTCCAAATTAGGGTCGAGAGGTAACCCGATCCACTGTCGAACACCGCAGGTGACGCAGCTCCGACTCTACAACAGATGACTACCTGATTGCTTGCGCAAGTTGGCAGAAATTCAAAGATCAAGCGCTGCGGTCTTCAGCACTTTTTCGACCTTGCTGCGCAGGCTGCGTACGCGCGGCAGCACTTGCTCGTCGACAGTTGTCTTGGTAGCGCGTAGCTTGAGCATGTCGTTAGCGAGGTTGAGGGCGGCAATTACGGCAATCCGGTCCAGGCCCACGACCTTGCCGGTGTCACGGATGGCGCGCATCGCCTGGCTCAGGTGTTCGGCCGCATCCAGGAGGTCGGCGCGCTCGTTTTGCGGACAGGCAATCACGTAGTCCTTGTCGAGGATACGCACGCTGACACGAGAAACGTCTCGATCACTCACCGGGATGACTCGGGTATTGGGTCAGGCACTGTGTTCCAGGGTTTTCAGTCTGCCAATGATGGCTTCGACATGCGCACGGGCCGTCTCGTTCTTGTGCATGAGCGCGGAGCGCTCAGCGGAGATGGTTTCCTGGCGGGCCCGCAGGGCGCGATTCTCATTGCGCAGCAGCTCGATTTGCGCGACCAGTTCGTCGACGCGTTTTTCGAGTTGCTGGAGTTCCTGCTCAACGCTGTTATTTTGATTGTTATGCATATTGAAAATTATGGGCTCTGGGTCCAAGAGCGGTCAATGTCGACCTGCCAGTTTTGGCATAATTTCCGCATGGAATCGGTCGACTACACCGCGATGCAGCGGATTTTGAGCCAGGCAGGGGCCTTGACAGACGCTCCGGAGGCTCATGGCACCCTGGCGGGGGCTTTTTGCTCCGCCGACGATTATCGCTTCGAAAGCTGGCTGGCGGAGCTGTTTGCCGACGGCAGCGCGGCCGGGGAGCCCGCCAACGTGCTGCGCGAGATGTTCGATCTGACGCGCGCCAGCCTGCACGCGGATGACCTGCGATTCGGCGCGGTGCTGCCGGATGACGAACAGCCATTGGCGGCGCGCGCCGAAGCGCTCGGGCAATGGTGCCAGGGATTCCTGTACGGCCTCGGCACCAACCCGATTCCGCACCCCGACTCGCTGCCGGAGGATGTTGCCGAAGTGGTGCGCGACCTGTCGTCGATCGTGCAGGTGGGCGTCGACGAGACCCAGGACGAAGAAGCTAACGAAAGCGCCTATGCCGAACTGGTCGAATTCGTCCGTATCGGCGTGCAACTGCTGTTTGAAGAACTCGCGCCGTACCGTGCGGCCAATGCGCCCGCTCCCAAGTCAGATGCATCACTGCATTAAGGATTGTTAGATGCCGGCACGCGCCCTGCCGATCGCGCCCGCTGAACACGCCCGGCGCCGCAAGCAATTGATGCGCATCATGGGACGCGACTCCATCGCCATCCTGCCGGCCGCCGTGCCGCGCACCCGCAGCAGTGACACGCATTACGCCTATCGCCAGGACAGCGATTTCCACTATCTCACCGGGTTCGGCGAGCCGGGGGCAGTCGCAGTGCTGATTCCGGGGCGCGAGCAGGGCGAGTTCGTGATGTTTGTACGCGACCGCGACCCGACCCGCGAAACCTGGGACGGACGGCGCGCCGGGCCGGAGGGCGCGACGCGTGATTTCGGCGCCGACGATTCATTCCCGATCGATGATCTCGACGACATCCTGCCGGGGCTGCTGGAAAATCGCGCGCGGGTCTTCTATACGATGGGCCGCCAGGCTGAGTTCGATCACCGTGTGGTGGGCTGGGTCAACGATTTGCGCAACCAGGCGCGCAACGGCCGTCACCCGCCGCATGAGATCGTGGCGCTGGAACACGCGCTGCATGACATGCGCCTCTATAAGAGCAAGGCGGAGCTCAGCCTGATGCGGGAGGCTGCGCGGATCGGCGCCCGCGCGCATATCCGTGCCATGCGCGAATGCCGCCCCGGTCGGTTCGAATACCAGCTGATGGCCGGGCTGCTGCACGAGTTTCGCATGGCGAACGCCGATATTTCCTACCAGCCGATCGTCGGCGGCGGCGATAACGCCTGCATTCTTCACTATGTCGAGAACAACGCCCAGCTCAAGGATGGCGAGCTCGTGCTGATCGACGCGGGCTGCGAATACGAGCTCTATGCCTCGGACATCACCCGCAGTTTTCCGGTCAACGGGCGCTATTCGGCCGCGCAGCGCGCGCTCTATGACGTCGTCCTGGAGGCCAATCGGGCCGCGATCGCGCGCGTCAAGCCGGGCAATCACTGGAATCAGCCGCACGAGGCCGCGGTTCACGTGCTAACAGCGGGGCTGGTCAGGCTGGGGCTGCTCAAGGGCAAGGTGCCCGCGCTGGTGAAGTCGGAAGCGTACCGGGAGTTCTTCATGCATCGGACCGGACACTGGCTCGGCATGGATGTGCACGATGTCGGTGACTACAAAGTGGGCGATGAATGGCGTGTGCTGGAGCCGGGCATGGTCCTGACCATCGAGCCCGGTCTTTATATCGCGCCCGGCCGGCGCGGCGTGCCACGGGAATTCCGTGGCATCGGCATACGTATCGAAGACGATGTCGCCGTCGTCCGGGGCGGCAGCGAGGTCCTGACCTGCGATGCCCCCAAGGATCCGGATGAAATCGAAAGCCTGATGCAGGCGGCCTGAGCAGATGTCCGAGACGGTCGATATCGCAATCGTCGGTGGCGGCATGGTGGGCGCATCGCTGGCGATGGCGCTGTGCAGCAGTTCGCGGCGCGTGGCGCTGATCGAGGGTGTGGCCCCCGGTGCGGGCAGCCAGACCAGTTTCGATGATCGCACCACCGCAATCGGTAACGGCACCCGCGCGATGCTCGAGACGCTCGGGCTGTGGGAGCAGCTTGCGCCGCTGGCCGCGCCAATCAGCGAAATCTGCGTGACCGATGCGGGGCGATTTGGCATCGCGCGCCTCAAGGCCGAGCAGCAGGGCGTCGATGCGTTTGGCTGCGTCATCACCAATCGGGTCCTGGGTACGGCCTTGTGGTCGGCGCTGGCATCACAGCCGACCGTGCAGCGCCACATGCCGGCGCGCGCCCAGTGGCTGGGCGTGGATGAGTCCTACGCGACCCTGGCGGTCACGCCGGGCTCAGCTAACAGCACGCCGGTCACGTTGCGCGCGCAACTGGTGGTGGCGGCGGACGGCGCGGACTCCGCGGTCCGTGCGGCGCTCGGCCTCGGCGCAGAGACCGTCGACTATGAACAAGTGGCGGTGATCGCCAATGTCGCAACCGCCGAGCCGCATCAGGGGGTGGCGCACGAGCGCTTTACGCCGACCGGGCCGATTGCCCTGCTGCCGCTCTACGACGGGGCGCGCGGACTCATCTGGGCAATGCCGCCGGACGCAGCCACGCGAGTCCTGACGCTGCCGGATGCGGACTTCCTGCGCGAGCTGCAACAGGCATTCGGCTGGCGCGCCGGACGTTTTCAGCGCGCCGGCAAGCGCGCCAGCTATCCGCTGCGGTTACAGCGGGCCACCGAGACCCTGGCGCCGCGCTGCGTGCTGATTGGCAATGCCGCGCAGGCCCTGCACCCGATCGCCGGGCAGGGATTCAACCTTGGCATGCGCGACGCTGCGCTGTTAGCTGAGACCCTGCAGCAGCACGGCGGCGACGCCGGCGCAGCGGCGCTGCTGCAGCAGTTCGATCACGCCCGCGGCGCCGATCGCCGCGGCATCGTTCGCTTTACCGACGGCCTGGTGAAGCTGTTTGGCGATGTCCGGCCGGGCGCGGGCCTGGCGCGCAATCTGGGCCTGATCGCATTTGACCTGCTGCCGCCGGCCAAGAGCGCCTTGTCGCGCCTCAGCTGGGGCTGGGACGGCAAGCGACCCAAGCTGACCCGCGGCGTGCCGCTGGCTTGAAATCCGAGCTAACAGATTGCGACGTCCTGATCGTCGGCGCCGGACCGGTCGGCGCCACGTTAGGCGCCCTGTTGCTGGCCGACGGCACGGTCGCGCCGGGACGCGTGGTGCTGCTGGACGCGCGCCTGCCGGACCTGGCCAGGCCGCTGTCGCAGCTGCCGCTGGACCTGCGGGTATTCGCGCTGTCGCGCGCCAGCGAGCGGATCCTGCGTGCCTGTGGCGCCTGGGAGGGCGTACATGCCGCGGGTGTCGGGCCCTACGAGCGCATGGCCGTGTGGTCCGGTGCCGACGATCCCCGCGGCAGAGCAGCGCTGGTCTTTGATGCCGCCGAACAGGCGCAACCCAACCTCGGCTATATCGTGCCTAACAACCTGCTGCAGGAGGCGTTGCTGCGGGGTTTTGTTGCCCTGGGCGGCCGGCTCGAGCAGGGGTCGCTGGCGGCGCTCGAGTTTGCCTCCGACCGCGTTGTGGCGCGCTGTGCCGCGGATGACCGGCTGCTGTCCGCGCGTCTCGTGGTTGGCGCCGATGGCGCCCAGTCAGCCGTGCGCCAACTGGCCGGCATGCATGCAGTCACGGGCTCGTATGAACAGACTGCGATTGTCGCCAACGTCGCGACCGGGCGCCCGCACGAGCGCACCGCCTGGCAGCGCTTCCTCGGCAACGGCACGCTGGCGCTGCTGCCGTTGGCCAGCGGCGAGTGCTCCATTGTCTGGTCGCTGCCGGCGTTGGATGCCGCCGCGGTCATGCAGCTCACGCCGCAGGACTTTGCCGCGCGGCTGACGACAGATTCGGCCCAGGTGTTAGGTAGCTTGAGTTTGCAAGGCCAGCGCGTCAGCTTCGGCCTGCAGCGCCAGTCGGTCGACAGCTATGTCCGCGAGCGCTGTGCGCTGGCCGGCGATGCCGCTCATGTCGTGCATCCGCTGGCGGGTCAGGGCGTCAATCTCGGCTTGCTGGATGCGGCGGCCCTTGCCGACACTCTGGCCGACGCGCAGCGTGCCGGTGAGGATTTTGGGGCGCTGCGGGTACTTCGGAACTATGAACGCTGGCGCAGGTCGGAAAACGGGTTGATGAGCCAGGCCATCGATGCCTTCAATCGCTTCCTCGCGACCGGCACGGATTCCTGGTCGCAATTGGCGCGCCGCGGCATGCGAGTGGTCGGTGACAATGCGATCCTGCGGCGCTGGTTCGCGGAGCGGGCCCTGGGCACCGAGGGCGATCTGCCACGGGCGGCGCGCAGGTTGCGATAATCTCGCCGGCGGACAATCCGCCGCAATTACGTGAATTAGGTACGGGAATCGATGATGAAAACGCCGTTGATGACAGTCTTGCTGGCCGCAGCCTTGCTGTGCTGCGCGGGCAGCGCCCGCGCGGCCGACAGGGAGCTCGGCGCGGGCAGCGGCGTGACGCTCACCAAGGCCGCCTGGACCTATCGTATCTACCGCCTCGGTGAGCGGCGGCCCTGCAAGATACTGCAGCAGGCGGATTGCCCGGCGACATTCGTCGAGATCAGCAACAACTCCAACGCCGAGCTTGCCTGCGCCGGGCAGGTGTATTTGTTGTTAGGCGAGAAAAAAACCGGCTACGTCGAGAATTTCGGCACGCTGGTGGCGCCGCGCGGCAGGGAAACTCCGTTTGAGTTCGAGATCGACGAAGCGATCGACCCGGCGCGCAGTTTTGTGATCTGCAATACGACCGCGGAACGCGACGAAGCCGACACCGGCGACCCGTCATTTGCCAAGGTGCCGCCCGAACCCTGCAAGTTCAAGCTCGCGGCCACACCGACGCTGGATGATTTTTACGCCACCGCGGCGCGCACCGCGGATGAGCAGGGACTGGTGCGGGTACGGGTGGTGTTTACCGCCAAGAACGGCATGCCCGTGCCGCTGGGAGTCACGCAGTCGAGCGGCTTTTTTCGCATCGACCGCAGCGCGTTGTTAGCTGCGAGCCGCATGACGTTCACCACCAATTGTCCCGGCACCTTCAAGGAGTTGCCGATTCGTTTTCAGTTGACCAATTAACGGTTTTTCAAACAGGGGAGGCTTCATGAGCAAGAAAGAAACCCAGAATCGCCTGCGACTGCGGCGCGAATTCCTGAAGAACGTGGCCCTGACGGCCGGGACCGCCGGAATTGGCATGGTTGCGAGCAGCGCCGCAAGCGCGCAGGGCGCAACGCCCGCCGCCGCGGGTGGTTCGACCGCCGGCATCCAGGTCGCCAAGCGCGGTGAGTACGCGAAAGTGGCCCTGCGCCAGGATTCGATCAACGTGACGGCGATCCAGTCGGTCGTGAAGTCCGTGGACATACGCAACCTGGCGCCCACCATGAAAGCCAACCTCGCCCATGTCACCGATCTGATCGACAAGGCACAGGGCTCGGCCGAAGAGTGGGGCGGCGAGCGGCTCTGGGGCGCAAAGCAGGATCTCATCTGCATGCATGAATTCCCGATCCAGGGATTCCAGCCCTGGACCCGCACCGAGCTCAACCGCGTGGCGTTCGACCTGCCCGGCCCGGAAGTGGACGCCATCGGCGCCCGTGCCAGGAAATACGGCTGTTATATCTCCTTCGGTTGTTATGCCAAGGAAAAAGACTGGCCGCGCCATGTCATCAACATGTCGGTGCTGGTCGGGCCGGATGGCAACATCGTCAGCAAGCAGTGGAAGGCGCGCAACATCCTCGGGCTGTTTGGCGAAGGCGCGCTGATCGGCACCACCGTCTACGACGTGCTCGATCGCTATGTCGAGATGTACGGCTGGGATGCGACGCTGCCAGTGGCGCGCACCGACATCGGCAATATCGCGATCACGGCTGTCGGCGCCGAACCGATGCTCTATACGGCGCTGGCCATGAAAGGCGCCGAGATCATCGTGCTGTCGGTCACCGGCGGATCTAACAACGAATCGGCGGTCGCAACGGCGCGGGCCAACCGCGTTTACACGGTGGGCGTCGGCAATTCGGTATCGCCCGGCAACCTCGGCTTCCCCGAGGCCTCAGGCACAAAGGACGAGGGCACGGTGGTGGTCGATCCGCGCGGCACGACGATCGGCAAGACCGACAACCATCATGAAGACTTTGCCAGCGCCCGTATCCCGATCGCCGACTTTCGCAAGACGCGGCGCGTCGCGGAGCTGCCGATGAAGCTGCTTCTGCCGGTGTTTTCGCAGTACGACCCGGTGTTCCAGCCGGGCGCGTTCCTCGAGCAATTGCCGGAAACCTACAAGGAATCCGGTGATCTCGTGCGGCGGCGCATGCAGCGCAAGTAGCACGCAGGTTCATCGCGGAAAATTGAATGCCTCGCTGGCATCGATGATTGCGCCTGCGATGTGCGCGGGCGGTTCCATTTCGCTGCCAACGTTCAGAAACACCGCGTAGACCTTGATGGCCAGTACCGCGATGCCCATGGGCGTCGCCGGCACAAACCCTTTGGGAAACAGGGACGCGTGATCGCGCAGGAATTCGGCAGCCTTCCGGACAGCAGCCTGTGCCTCGCGTTCTGCATCGTCCTTGTAGGTGAACGCCCAGGCTCTGACCCGGCGGTTGATGGTGTCCTTGTCGGCCCCGCCGGCGTCGATGCCGGCTGCCGCAAATACCCGACAGTCGTAGTCGCGGCAGGTCTGCGGGCGCGTCGCGTAGACCGAGCAACCCTGGCCGGCAAACATCGGGCAATGGCCGTTCGGCCGGTAGCCCATCAACCAGTGTGAGTCGGGATGGTCCTGCGATTTTGTCAGGAAAGCCGCCGGCACCTGCTCGAGCACCGCGACGTCGCGGGGCCGCAGCGGGATGTAGTAGGACGAGGTGCAGCAGCCGACGCAGTCGCCGCAGGGCACCTCGTTGCCGGCTTCGCCGCGCAGCGCGGCGCGTGCCCGCGCCAGCCAGGCGCCGAAGGGACCCGCGGCAACGGAATCGTCCGTCAATTGACGATGCGGTCGATTTTTGCGGCGCAGATGAAATCGTTCTCGGACAGGCCCTTGATCGAATGGGTGGCGTAGCGCACATGGCAGTAGTTGTAGCCAACCTCGAAATCCGGATGGTGATCTTCAAGATTGGCGATGTGCGCGAGCGCGTTGACAAAACTCATGGTGCGGTAGAAATCGACAAACTTGAAGTCTTTGCGGATTTCGGTCGCCGTGGCATTCAAGGTCCAGGCCGGCGCCAGCCGCGCCAGGTATTTCTCACATTCGGCACGCGTCAGCGGCAGCACGCCGCCTTCGCAGGGCACGCATTTCTTCTGGGCAAGATCGTTCATGGTGTTTTTCTCGGGTAAGTGCGTTCAACATAGCGTTCGACCAGGTCATGAAATTCCGCGGCGATCTGTTCGCCCTTGAGCGTGACGGTTTTTTCGCCGTCTTCGTAGACCGGCGCCACCGGGCGCTCGCCGGTGCCCGGCAGGCTGATGCCAATGTTGGCGTGCTTGCTTTCGCCCGGACCATTGACCACGCAACCCATGACGGCGACGTTCATCGTTTCCACGCCGACATACTCGCGCCGCCACTGTGGCATCCGTGCGCGCAGGTGCGCCTGTATCTGCTGCGCCAGCTCCTGGAAGAAGGTGCTGGTCGTGCGGCCGCAACCCGGGCAGGCGATCACCATGGGCGTAAAGGAGCGCAGGCCCATGGTCTGCAGGATTTCCTGCGCGACGATGACTTCCTGGGTGCGGTCGCCACCCGGTTCGGGTGTCAGCGAAACGCGGATGGTGTCGCCGATGCCCTGCTGCAGCAACACGCCCATGGCTGCGGTCGAGGCGACGATGCCCTTGCTGCCCATGCCGGCCTCTGTTAGCCCGAGATGCAGCGGGTAGTCGCAGCGGGCCGCCAGCTCGCCGTAAATCGCGATCAGGTCCT
>DAIQQI010000209.1:0-5711 GCA_036786925.1 Steroidobacteraceae bacterium | reverse complement strand
CCATCGGAAATGCGACCAGTCGCTCGCCGCTAACAGCGGGCGCTGCGAGCGGCGAGCGACTGGTTACACAGCAGCGCGCTCATGCGCTCGGTGAGCGCGTAGACGGCGGCGCCGGTCAGTGTCGCGTAATCGATCAGCACCGGGACGCCGCTGCGACTCGCCAGCGCAAGCGTGTCCGCCAGCGCCATGCGGCCTTCGGCATCGGTATGTATCACCTGGATGGTCGTGCCATTTGCGGCCGTAACAATCTGCTGCGGGATATAGGCGGTGGGCCCGATCCGGTTCTCGGTAATGGCGAGCCAGGCGTCGACCGCCACCGGCGCACGCGCCTCGGCTAACGCAACCAGCGTTGCGAGCGCCACGGCGCTGCCGGCCATGTCGATGTGCATGTCGAGCATCGAGCGATGCGGTTTGAGATTGGTGCCGCCGGTGTCGAAGAGAATGCCTTTGCCCACCAGGGCCAGTTCTGGTTTGGCGCTGGCGCGGCCGCGCGGGCGGTACCTCAGGTGCGCGATACCGGCAGCATCGCGCCGCGCATTGCCGGCGGCGACCGCCAGGAATGCGCCGGCGCCCAGGCGCCGCAATTTGCTTTCATCAAACCAGCGCAGGCGCAGGCCATGGCGGCGCGCCAGCTGCAGGATACTGCGACGATAGCCTGCGGCGTCCATTTTGTTAGGTGGCAGGGACGTCAGCCAGCGCGCGAGGTTTTGCGCGCGCGCTTCGATGGCCAGTCGCTGGAGCTCGCTGCTGCCATCGTCGCAGACGTCAATGCGCGTCAGGACCCTGGGTTTCGCAGCCGCGTCCTTTGCGGACTGAAAACGCGGCAACTCGAAGGACTGCGACAGCAGCGCGAGTATCCCGCCCTGCACCAGCTCGCGCATATCCGCGCCGCGCGCCGCGCCCAGCACCAGCACGCGACGTGGCTTGGCTTTCAGGACTTCCCTTACTGCCCGGCCCGCCAACTGGTGCTGCTCGAATACGCTGGCGCCCTTCTTGGCAAGCGCGAGCACCGCCAGCGTCTGGCTCTTGTTAGGCAGGTGGACCGCGACCGCCTGGCCGGGCTTGGCCGCGGTCCTGCTGAGCAATTGTTTGAGGCTCGCCGCGTACGGCAATCGTGCCAGGGCCGCAGCTGGCGGCGCGTCGCGCAGCAAGCACAGGACGGCGTCATAGGTCCCCAAATCGGCATTGCGATCGGGAGCCGGGACACGCGTCAATTTCACGCTGGAAGATGGGGGCAGCAAGGCGCGCAAATGCTAGCACAGCGCAGCCTGACCGCTTACCATTGCGGCCCTGCATGTCAGACACCGACAAACCACTGGACCTGGATCCCGCGGAAACGCAGGAATGGCTTGAATCAATCGATTCCGTGCTGAAGACGCATGGTCCCGATCGCGCGCATTTCCTGCTGGAAAAGCTCATCGATCATTCGCGGCGCTCCGGCGCCTACCTGCCATTTAGGCCCAATACCGCCTACGTCAACACGATCTCGACCGGCCAGCAGCCCGAGTACCCGGGCAATCGCGAATATGAGCGGCGCATCGAGGCCTACCTGCGCTGGAACGCCATGGCGATGGTCGTGCATGCCAACCGTATTTCCTCGGAATACGGCGGCCATATCGCAACCTATGCGTCCGCCGCGACCTTGTACGAAGTGGGTTTCAATCACTTCTGGCGCGCGCCATCCGATCAGCATCCGGGCGACATGATCTATGTCCAGGGTCATGCATCCCCTGGCATTTACGCGCGCGCCTACCTGGAAGGCCGCCTAACGGAAGAACAGTTGCGGCATTTCCGCCAGGAAGTTTCCGGGCAGGGCTTGTCGTCCTATCCGCATCCCTGGCTGATGCCGGATTTCTGGCAGTACCCGACCGTATCGATGGGGCTGGGTCCGATGCAGGCGATTTTCCAGGCGCGCTTCCAGCGCTACATGGAGCATCGCGGCATGGTGCCCGCGAGTGATCGCAAGATCTGGGCATTCCTCGGCGATGGTGAAATGGATGAGCCCGAATCGATGGGCGCGCTCACGATGCCGGTGCGCGAGAAGCTCGATAACCTGGTGTTCGTCATCAACTGCAACCTGCAGCGGCTCGATGGTCCGGTGCGCGGCAACGGCAAGATCATCCAGGAGCTGGAGGCGGCATTTCTCGGCGCTGGCTGGAATGTCATCAAGGTCCTGTGGGGTTCGCGCTGGGATCCGCTGTTAGCCCGGGATAACCAGGGCCTGCTGCGCCGCGTGATGGAAGAGTGTGTCGACGGCGAGTACCAGAACTTCAAGGCCAAGGGCGGCGCCTACACGCGCGAGAACTTCTTCGGCAAGTTTGCCGAACTGAAGGCCATGGTCGCTAACATGTCCGATGAGGAGATCTGGCGCCTCAATCGCGGCGGCCACGATCCGCGCAAGGTTTACGCCGCGTATGCTGCAGCCAGCCAGGCCAAGGGGCAGCCAACCGTGATTCTCGCCAAGACCGTCAAGGGCTTCGGCATGGGCAAGGCCGGCGAAGGCCAGATGGTGACTCACCAGCAGAAGAAACTGTCGGACGACGACCTCAGGGCGATACGTGACCGCTTCAATATTCCGGTCACCGACGAAGAAATTTCGCGTCTGCCTTTCAAGAAGCCCGCCGACGATGCGCCGGAAATGGTCTACCTGCGTGAGCACCGCGCGGCGTTAGGCGGTTCGCTGCCGGTGCGCCGCGACGTGGCGCCGCCGCTGGTGATACCGCCGCTCGAGACGTTCAAGGCGCTGCTGGACGGCAGTGACGGCCGCGAGATCTCCACGACCATGGCGTTCGTGCGCATGCTGACCACGCTGCTCAAGGACAAGAATGTCGGCAAGCATGTCGTGCCCATCGTGCCCGATGAGGCGCGCACCTTCGGCATGGAAGGCCTGTTCCGGCAGATCGGCATCTATTCGTCGATCGGACAGCTGTACACGCCGCAGGACGCCGACCAGCTGATGTCCTATCGCGAAGACAAGAAAGGCCAGATGCTGGAGGAAGGCATCAACGAGGCCGGCGCCTTGTGTTCGTGGATGGCGGCGGGCACGGCCTATGCCAATCACGGCGTGCACATGATGCCGTTCTATATTTTCTACTCGATGTTCGGTTTCCAGCGCGTCGGCGATTTCATCTGGGCGGCGGGCGATCTGCAGGCCAAGGGTTTCCTGTTAGGCGCCACCGCCGGCCGGACCACGCTCGCGGGCGAAGGGTTGCAGCATCAGGACGGCCACAGCCAGATCCTCGCCATGATGGTGCCCAATTGCCGCGTCTACGATCCGACTTTCGCCTATGAGCTCGCGGTGATCGTCCGGGATGGCATGCAGCGCATGTACGCGCAGGGCGAGAACATCTTCTACTACGTCGCGTTGATGAACGAAAACTACGCGATGCCGGCGATGCCGCCCGGTGTCGAGTCCGGCATCCTGCGCGGCATGTACCTCTACTCGATCGGCGGCCGCGGCAAGGTACGGGTCACGCTGTTAGGCTCCGGCACCATCCTGCGCGAGTGCATCGCGGCGGCAAGCCTGCTCGAGAAGAACTACGGCGTGCCGGCGGACGTGTTTTCGACCCCGAGCTTTGCGGAGCTGCGCCGCGAGGCGCTCGATTGCGAGCGCTGGAACCTGCTGCATCCAGGCGCAAGACCGCGCACGCCGTATGTGGCGCAACTGCTCAGGGACCGTCCCGGCCCTTACATTGCGGCAACCGACTACGTCCGCGCGGTGCCGGATCTGATTCGCAAGTGGGTGCCGGGCTCGTTTGTCACGCTGGGCACCGACGGCTTTGGCCGCTCGGACGCGCGCGCGGCGTTGCGGCGCCACTTCGAGGTTGACCGGCAGTTCATCGCATTGGCGGCGCTGCGCGCGCTGGCAGATGAGGGCCAGATCGATGTCGCAACCGTGACACGCGCGATGCTCGATTTCGGCATCGATGCGGACAAGGCCAACCCCATCAATTCATGAGCGACGCAACGCCCGTTCTGGTTCCCGACCTCGGCAACTTCAAGGACGTTGCGGTCATCGAGTTGCTGGTTGCCAGCGGCGATACGGTCGCGGTTGACACACCACTGCTGACGCTCGAGACCGAGAAGGCGACGATGGATGTGCCCAGCCCGATCGCGGGTGTGGTCGGCGCATGGCAGGTCAAGAAGGGCGACACGGTCAATGCCGGGGACTTGCTGCTGCATATCGCGCCGAGCGGCGCTGTGGTTGCCGCAGTCTCGCCCGGGCCCGTGCCGGGCCCTGACAAGCCGGCGCCGGTTGCTGCCAGGCCTGTCAACGTGCCAGCGGCTGATCCCGGCGAAACCGTCGTGACCCGGATCGTGGTGCCGACCGCGGACTTGCCGGGCGCGCGCAGCGACCTGCCCCTGATCGACGAACCCGGTTTTTCGCGCGCGCACGCCGGCCCATCCGTGCGGCACCTCGCGCGGGAGTTAGGTGTCGACCTGGCGCGCATCGCCGGATCGGGCTTCAAGGGTCGCATCACGCACGATGACGTGAAAGCCTACGTCAAGCGGGCGCTGCAGGGTCTGCCGGTTGGCAGCACGCCGGGCGCCGCGCCAGTGGCGGCGTTGCCAGCGGTGCCCCGGGTCGACTTCGCCGCCTTTGGCGCGGTGGAAGTCAAACCGCTGTCGCGCGTGCAGAAATTGTCCGGCCCGCGGCTGCATGCGTCCTGGGTCAACATCCCGCATGTTACGCAGTTTGATGAGGCCGATATCACGGCGCTGGAGGTCACTCGCAGCCAGCTGAAGCAGAAGGCCGGGGAGCAGGGCGTGAAGCTGACGCCGCTGGCGTTCATCGTCCGGGCCTGCGTCAAGGTGCTGCGCGATTTTCCGGTGGTGAATGCCTCGCTGGATGAATCCGGGCAGAACCTGGTATTCAAGAAATACTGCCACATCGGTTTTGCCGCCGACACGCCTAACGGATTGCTGGTGCCGGTGATACGCGATGCCGATCGCAAGGATATCTTCGCGATTGCGCGCGACCTTGCGCAGCTGTCGGAGAAAGCGCGCGCCGGCAAGCTGCCGGCGACCGATATGCAGGGCGGGAGTTTCACGATTTCCAGCCTCGGTGGCATCGGCGGCACCGCGTTCACGCCCATCATCAACGCACCCGAGGTCGCGATCCTCGGCGTGTCGCGCTCCGCTAACAAGCTGGTCTGGCGCGACGAAAGCTTCGTACCGCGGCTGATGCTGCCGCTGTCGCTGTCCTACGATCATCGCGTCGTCGACGGCGCGATGGCGGTCCGCTTCACGACCGCGCTGGCGGCGGCGCTGGCTGACCCGGCGGCGCTCATCGATCCGGCGCACTGATCACCATGGCGCGAATCGACATCACGGTTCCGGACCTGGGGAATTTCGCCGACGTTCCGGTCATCGATGTGCTGGTCGCGGTCGGCGACACGATTGCGGTGGAAACGCCGCTGGTCACGCTCGAGACTGAAAAAGCGACCATGGATGTGCCGTCGGTCGCGGCCGGCAGGGTGCTGGAAATCCTGGTGCGCAAGGGCGATAAGGTCAGCAAGGGCTCGTTGCTGGCGCGAATCGAAGCCGTCGCCGCTGCGACTGCGGCGGTGACCAGCGCTGCCGTTGCAGCAACTGCTGCCGCCTCCGCAGCATCGCCGGCGCCCGCGGCACCGGCCGCGCGCGCCGCCCCCGTGCCGTCCGGTCCCGCGGTCGCTTTCGATCGCGAAGCGGATCTGGTCGTGTTAGGCGCC
>DAIQQI010000474.1:0-1741 GCA_036786925.1 Steroidobacteraceae bacterium | reverse complement strand
ATCCGGAACTGGTCAAGAAGTACATGGGTTCGGTCGTCCCCTACAGCGACAACTTTTACGCCACGCTCATTAGTGCCGTCTTCACCGACGGCTCGTTCGCCTACATCCCCAAGGGCGTGCGCTGCCCGATGGAACTGTCGACCTACTTCCGCATCAACGCGGCGAAGACCGGGCAATTTGAGCGCACCCTGATCATTGCCGACGCCGGCAGCCATGTCAGCTACCTGGAAGGCTGTACCGCGCCGATGCGCGATGAAAACCAGCTGCATGCCGCGGTGGTTGAATTGATCGCCGAGGACGATGCGCAGATCAAGTACTCGACCGTGCAGAACTGGTATCCAGGCGATGAGAACGGCGTCGGCGGCATCTATAACTTCGTCACCAAGCGCGGCGACTGCCGCGGCCGCAATTCGCGGATTTCCTGGACGCAGGTGGAAACCGGCTCGGCCATCACCTGGAAGTATCCGAGTTGCGTGCTGCGCGGTGAGAACTCGGTGGGCGAATTTTATTCAGTCGCCCTCGCCAATCACTACCAGCAGGCTGACACCGGTACCAAGATGATCCATATGGGTGCTAACACGCGCAGCACGATTGTCTCGAAGGGCATTTCGGCGGGCCACGGCCAGAACACCTATCGCGGCCTGGTGAAGATCCAGGCCAGCGCCACCGGCGCGCGCAACTTCACGCAATGCGACTCGCTGCTGATGGGCGACAAGTGCGGCGCGCACACTTTCCCGTACGTGGAAGTGAAGAACCCGGACGCGGTCGTCGAGCACGAAGCGAGCACTTCGCGCATCAGCGAAGAACAGTTGTTTTACTGCCTGCAGCGCGGCGTGGACCGCGAAGACGCGGTCAACATGATCGTCAACGGATTCTGCAAGAGTGTGTTCAAGGAACTGCCGATGGAATTTGCCGTCGAGGCGCAAAACCTGCTGGCGGTAAGTCTGGAAGGAGCCGTAGGCTGATGTTGTCGATCAAGGATCTGCACGCCACTGCTGGCGGCACCAGGGTACTGAACGGCCTGAACCTCGAGGTCCAGGCCGGCGAAGTGCACGCCATCATGGGACCTAACGGCTCGGGCAAGAGCACGCTGTCCTATGTGCTGGCCGGCCGTCCCGGCTACGAAGTCACGCGCGGCAGCGTGCAGTTTGAAGGCCAGGACTTGTTAGCTCTGGCGCCCGAGGCGCGGGCGCGCGCCGGGCTGTTCCTCGGATTTCAGTATCCGGTCGAAATCCCGGGCGTCAACAACGCCTACCTGCTCAAGGCCGCGCTGAATGCCAAGCGCAAGCAGCACGGCGAGCCGGAAGTGGACGCATTCGATTTCCTGACGCTGGTGCGCTCGCGCATGAAGCTGATGCAGATGGACGAGACCTTCCTGAGCCGCGGCGTCAATGAGGGCTTCAGCGGCGGCGAGAAAAAGCGCAATGAAATCCTGCAGATGCTGGTTCTGGAACCGAAACTGGCGCTGCTGGATGAAACCGATTCGGGTCTCGACATCGATGCGCTGAAAGTGGTCGCACAGGGCATCGAGACGCTGCGCAGCGCGCAGCGTGCATTCGTGCTGATTACCCACTACCAGCGTCTGTTAGATCATGTCGCTCCGGATTTCGTGCACGTGCTGGCCCGCGGACGCATCCTGCGGACCGGCGGGCGCGAGCTGGCCCTCGAGCTGGAAAAGCGCGGCTACGACTGGCTGACAGGCCAGGCAGCCTGAACACCAGCGCGCCATGTTTGAGCAAAT
>DAIQQI010000019.1:0-18636 GCA_036786925.1 Steroidobacteraceae bacterium | reverse complement strand
GGCGCAAATTGGGTCATTATCCGCAGGTGGTCCTCACCGGTGGTGACGGACCCGCGCTTGCCCGTAAACTGAAATGCAGATTCAAACTGGTGCCCGATCTGGTATTGCGCGGCCTGGCCGCGACGCTTTGACATGAGCAACTCCCCGGCAGGCATGCAGCTGGTGCGCGGCGTATTCTTTGCGCTGCTGCTCGCCAATGTGCTGTATCTCATCGGTTCCCGCTGGCTGGCACAGCCGGTAGCGGGCAATGACGCGCTGCCCACGGCGCTGAGCCGGGTCGCCCTGGCCCGCGAGGTACCGCCCAGGCCCCGGCGTTGCATCACCATCGGCCCGTTTCGCGAAGCCACCGAGCTCGCGGCGGCCAGCAATCTGTTGCGCGAAATAGGCTATGTGCCGCGCAGCCGTGAAGTGAGTGCCGAGGTCCCCGACGGCTACCTGGTGTTTCTGAAAAACATCCGCTCCAGCGTGCAGCTCGACCGGGCGATGGGCCGCCTGCGCCGTGCGGGCATCACGGATGCGGCGATTGTTCCCGATGGCACCCCCGGTATCCGGGTGTCCGTCGGCGTGTTCAAGGAGTTGCCGCGGGCCCAGCAGCGGGCCGACATCATCCGGAAACTGAATCTCGATGCCGATGTCATGGAACGGCTGGCCGCCGGGGCCGACACCTGGCTGGACATCGATCTGCGTGCGGCCGGCGAAGAACTCGACCCGGCAACGTTCAAGGCCGACGGCAGCCTGCAGGTCAAGCCCTGCCCAAGCGCCCCCTAACAGATTACAATCAGCGCCCGGTTCCTGGGTCTTGCTGGCATAGCTCAGTTGGTAGAGCAGCCGCCTTGTAAGCGGCAGGTCGCCCGTTCGATTCGGGCTGCCAGCACCAGATTCCCGCCGCCGGCAATGCCGGCCTAACAAACGCTCAGCGGGATGAATACGCGTCCATCATCAGGCCGGTGCCGCCGCGCGAAACATGCGCGACGATCGCCTTGCGCCGATGGATCTTGGTGACCGAGCCCAGGTTGATCGCAAACGACAACTCCACCTGCTGACCTTTGCGCAGCCCGAGATCGGCGGTCTGTATGTACACGCCGGTCGCGCTCAGATTCACGGCGCGACACAGCTTTTTGCGGCCGCCGGCAACTGTGATGTACACGGTGGTACGCGCGCGATGCCGCGTATGCAGTCGTCGTTCCAGACCGAGCGCCTCTGTGGGCGTGTTCTTATTCATATTCGGCGGCCCCTTTCGCGCAGTATGCCCCGGCGCAATCGCGTTGAAAGTACAACTGAACTTAATTCGTAGACGAAGCCTAATACTGCCAGAGACTACTGCAACTGCAATGCTACCGAAACCGGGCAGTGATCGGAAAGTCGCCGCGCGGCCACGTCCGCGTTTTCATAAGTAATGCGCCGCACCGAGCCTGCAATGACGCTGGCCGCCAGCACCGGACCGAGGACGATCTGGTCGATATAGCCGGGAAAATTCTGCGTGATGCTGCAGTTTTCGAATGCGCCCAGATTTGCCGCCAGCGTCAGCCGGCCGGCCGGCTGGTCGAGTTCGTTCCACAGGCTGCTCGGCTGGCCGGCCGCATTGCGTGCCGCGCCGCTATCCCATTTGAGGTCGCGATTGAAGTCGCCCAGGATCGCGAATCGATGACCAGCCGCAGCCTCGGCGTCGATCCACTGTTTCAGGATCGGGACCTGCTGCGCGAGCGTCGTGCATTCAGCCTTGCCACTGTCCAGCGTGCGGCGGCCGCAGCCGGATTTCAGGTGTACCGCGAGCAGGTGGATTTCGCCGGCGCTGCCGGGCCACAGCGTCAGCTGGGCGCCGCGCCGTACCGAGTCACCTAACGACAGGGGCACGAGATCGGCGCCGCAGCGAAATGGCACGGCCGGTCGAATGGCGAAGCCGACATTCTGCACGTGGTTGCGGCCGCTGAAGCAGAACTTGTAGTTGCTGAAGATGCGTCTGGCCGGACCCTGGCCATCGACTTCCTGCAGTGCGATGACGTCGGCGTCCAGTTTCCGTGCGTAGCGCGCCAGCGCCGCGAAATCGGCGTTGCTGCGCTCCAGGGTGTTAGCAACGTCGCAGGGGATCACCCGGGCGGGCCCGCGCGGCAGGGCGGCGGCCGGTACGCAGCTGGGCCGCAGGCCGCGCAGTACCCGGGGTTCCATCAGCCACTCGAGGTTCCAGGTGGCGATCCTGAGCTCGCGGGCCGCGGCTTCGCCAGCGACCGCCACGAGCAGCGCGGTCAGTACTATTACGTAACGCATCGCCGCATTGTCACGAACGGTCAGCCCGCCCGCAATGCCTTTATCGCGTCGGCTCTATGCAATAATTCGCGCATGAGCGCAGCAGTTACCGCGTCTCCGGACGCATTGGGATGGCGCCGCAAGTTCGGCGTCCTGGGCCCTTCAACCAATACCATCGTGCAGCCGGATTTCGACGACATGCGCGTTCCCGGCGTCACCAATCACTACAGCCGGATCTTCACGCCTAACGCCAAGGCTGTTAGCAACGAGACCTTCCTGGCCGGCACGCAGGCGATTTCCGCCGGCGTCATCGACGCGGTGCGCAGCGTCATGACCTGCGAACCGGACTACCTGGTCATGGGCATGTCGGCCATCACGTTCTACGGCGGCATCGCCGGCGCGGATGAATTCCAGCGCAAGGTCGAAACGGAATCCGGCATCAAGATCTCGATCGGCTCGCATTCCTGCGCCGCGGCGCTGCGCGCGTTAGGCGGCATCAAGCGGATATCATTCCTGTCGCCGTATTTTCCGGTCGCCAATGCCGAGGTGAAACGTTATTTCACGGAATGCGGCTACGAAGTGGTCCGCGACGACTGCCTGCGCTGCCCCTGCTGGACCGCCATCGCCCAGGTGCCGGAATCGCGCCTGCGGGAGGTGCTGCGCAGCCTGGATGGCCCGGACGTCGATGCGATCGTGCAGGTCGGCACCAATCTCTCGATGGTACGCCTGGCGGCTGCCGCCGAACGCTGGCTGGGTAAGCCGGTCATTGCCATCAATACCGCGACTTATTGGCATGCCCTGCGCGCCAATGGCATCAAGGACCAGCGCGAGGGATTTGGCAGGCTGTTGGCGGAGTTCTAGCCCACTTTGCATTGGCCGGGCATGTCCGTATATTCAGCGCTCGGCAGTCCCTGAGCCCCAACGGTGAGTCCCCATGCTGGAACTGAAACACGATCTGAAATTGCGCAAGTCACGCCAGGAAAAAGGACGCATGAATTTCGTGTCCGGCCTGCGCAGTCACGTGCTGATGGACATGGCCGGCGGCATGCGCCAGGTCTGGGACGCGCAGGTCGAGCCCGCGGTCACCCGGCGGCTCGGGCGCAAACCCAAGGATGGGCCCGAGGTCCATCGCGCCATCAGGAGCAACGAATACTTCAAGTTCTACTCCAGCATGCGCGTGACGGCGCAGGACATGGTCTGGCAGTCGGTCCTGCCAGCGGTCGAGAAGCAGGCACCCGAACTGCAGAAAAAAGCTGCCGAGCTAACAAAATCCAGGCGGCTGGGTTCGCTGAAAGTCGCCGAGAATTTCCCGATACCGCGTTCGGTGAGCGCGATCGACGTGCACCTGATGCCCGGCAACTACCACCAGCAATTCGGCGCCGACGATCTCGCCGCAGGCGCACTGTACGACAACGGCTTGGCCGTTTTCAGTTTCGGCCTGATGGGCCAGAACCTGGATGACATCGGTCAGTCGATCGCCGGTTTCATCCGGCTCAAGTACCCGGATTTCCACCCGAAGCGAATCCTCGACATGGGCTGCACCATCGGCCATAACACCGGCGCCTGGAAAGACAAGTTCCCGGATGCCGAGGTGCACGGCATCGACGTGGCTGCGCCCTGCCTGCGTTACGGGCACGCGCGTGCGCAGGCGCAGAATCGCGCGATTCATTTTCAGCAGATGAATGCCGGGCAAATGGATTTTCCGGACGGCAGTTTTGATGTCGTGTTTTCATCGATGTTCCTGCACGAAGTCCCGCGCAGGGACATCGGCAAGATTTTCGCCGAGGCGCACCGGCTGTTGCGGCCGGGCGGCCTGATGCTGCACATGGAGCTGCCGCCGAATTCGCAGCTGTCCCCGTACGAGAGTTTCTACCTGGACTGGGACAGCTCGTATAACAACGAGCCCTTCTACAAACCGTTCCGCGACCTGGTGCCCCAGGAACTGTGCCGTCGTGCCGGTTTTTCCGCGAACAAGTACGTGCAGTTCGTGGTGCCGTCGGTTGGCTGGTATGGCGAGGAGGCACTGCGCAACTCTGCGCACGATCAGGCTGAGGTCGACAGCGACAAGACCGGTCGCCTCGCCGAGGGTATCCGCTGGTATTGCTTCGGAGCCTGGAAGTAACACATGTCAGATCGCAAACCCATGCCGCGCACCATCCGGGGCGGGCGCCCGTTCTTCTTTGCCGACCCTGCGGTCGACAAGGTCCTCAACATGGTGGTGAAACTGGGCAGCGAGGTCTGGGCGTTGCGCGAGCGCCTGGCCGCCGTGGAAGGCATCCAGGTGCGGCAGGGGTCGCTGGGCCAGGGTGAGGTCGACGACTATGAGTTCACGCCGGAGCAGGAAACTGCGCTGGCCGTGGAGCGCAAGGAATTCATCGACAACCTGTTTCGCATCCTGCAGGAGCAGGTCGATGCCGTAGCGACTTCGAAGCCGAAGCCGGCGCCATTCGGCGCGCGCATCTCCAAAATCAGGCCTAAAGTGCGGACCAAACCGAAGACCAAATCGAAGTCTAAATCGAAGACAAGGAGACGCTGATGGGTGGCCTGATCTTGTTGGCAGCGATCGTGCTGGTCGCGTTCTGGGTGATTTCCATTTACAACGGACTGGTCGGCGGCCGTAACGCCTACCAGAATGCGTTTGCGCAAATCGACGTGCAGCTGACCAGGCGCTACGACCTGATCCCGAATCTGGTCGAAACCGCCAAGGCGTATATGAAGCACGAACGCGAAACGCTGGAGGCGGTCATTGCCGCGCGCAATACCGCTTACGCGGGCCTCAAGGCGGCGGCCGCCAACCCGGGTGATGCCGCGGCGGTGCAGGCTTTGTCGGGCGCCGAGGGGCAGCTAACAGGTGCATTGAGTCGCCTGATGGCGGTGGCGGAGGCGTATCCCGACCTCAAGGCCAACCAGAACATGATGCAGCTGTCCGAGGAGCTGACAACCACGGAAAACAAGGTTTCCTTTGCACGCCAGGCGTTCAACGACGCCGTCATGTCCTACAACAACCGGCGCGAGATGTTTCCCGGCAGCATGATTGCCGGCATGTTCAATTTCGCGGCGGCGCAGCTGCTGGAAATCGCCAAGCCGCAAATGCGCGACGCGCCGCAGGTCAAGTTCTGACCGCAGGCCGGTAGCGCAGCGTGGACTTCTACCAGCGCCAGGCCGTTGCGCGACGGCAGTCGCGCTGGCTGGTGCTGGCACTCGCCTTGTCGATCATCGCGGTCGTCGCCGCGCTCGATATGGTCTTGTTGTTCGTGATGGGCGCCGCCGATCCCGACAACGCTGCGCAGATGCCGCCCGGCGCCAGGCTGCAGATCATTGTGTTCAGCAGCCTCCTGTGGCTCGCGATCATCCTCGGCGCGAGCGCCTTCAAGGGCCTGATGCTGCGTGGCGGCGGCGGCGTCGTTGCGCGCTCGTTAGGCGGCGTGCGCGTCGAGCGCGCGTCGGCGGATCCGCTGCGGCGGCGACTGCTCAATGTCGTGGAGGAAATGTCCATCGCCTCCGGTGTCGCGGTTCCGGAAGTCTATGTCCTGGAAAACGAGTCGGCGATCAACGCATTTGCCGCCGGCGACACGCCCGCCAACGCGGCGATCGCGGTCACTGACGGAACCTTGCAAAGGCTGAATCGCGAGCAGTTGCAGGGCGTGATCGCGCATGAGTACAGCCATATTCTGAATGGCGACATGCGCCTCAACCTGCGGCTGATGGGCTGGCTGTTCGGCCTGCTGGTCATCGGCCTGGCGGGACGCGGAATCCTGCGGCTGATGCCGCGCGGACGAAACAACAAGAACGTCGCGCCGCTGCTGGCGATCGCCGTCGCGATGCTGGTGTTAGGTTACCTGGGTTTGTTCCTGGGCCGCATCATCCAGGCGGCGGTGTCGCGCAATCGCGAACGCCTGGCCGACGCATCGGCGGTGCAGTTCACGCGTAACCCCGACGGCCTGAAGAATGCGTTGCTCAAGATTGCCGGGGTCCCGGAACACGGCCGCCTGATCGCAAACGACGGCGAGCAGGTCGCCCACATGCTGTTCGCGCCCGGCGTGCAGCGCCTGTTCGCGACGCATCCGCCGCTGGGCGAGCGCATTGTCGCGCTGGATCCCGGATTCGACCTCGACACCTTGCCGCGGGCCGCCGCGCAGGCGATTCAGCAGGGCCCGGGCCTCGCGGAGCCCGGGGCAAATCCGGCGATGGATGCCGGCACCATTGTCGCCGTCGCCCCTGGCGCCGTCGCCGCTTCGGTCGGCAATCCCCAGGATTCGCATGTGACGCATGCGCGCGCGCTGCGGCGCGAGTTGCGTGATCTGCTCGCCGGCGCGCGCACTTCCTGGACCAATGCGCGCGCCGCGTTGTTAGCCATGCTGCTGGCGGACGATCCCGGTGTTCGCGCCCGGCAACTGGACTTGATTTCCGGCAGCGCAGGCGCTGACCTGCCCGCCGCGGTCGACGCCGTCAGCAGTGCCCTGAAGCAATTGCCGCCGATGCTGCGCCTGCCGGCGGTGCAGCTGCTGTTCAGCACGCTGCGCAGCGCGCCGCAAACGGAACGCGAGCGCCTGCTGACGCTGGTCGAGAGCCTGATCCAGGTCGACGGTCAGACCGAGGTGTTCGAATTCTGCCTCGGCAACTTGTTAGCTACGAACCTGCGCGACCTGCGCTCAGGCGCTGGCGCGGCCGGCAACCGCACGCTGGCCGACTGCAGTGACGATCTCGGCATCGTGTTTGCGGTGCTGGCAAGGCAGGGCTGTGACAGTCCCGCCGCCGCCCGGCACTCCTACGAAGCGGGCCTGTCGCGGCTGTTGCCGCGCGATCGCCCGGCGATGGTGATCGCGAGCGACTGGCCGGCACAAATGGCCGGCGCCCTCGACCGGCTGAGCGGCCTGAAGCCGGCCGCCAAGGAAATGCTGGTTGCCGCGCTGGTGGTCAGCATTTCGCACGACAACAGGCTGACGGTCAGCGAAGCGGAACTACTGCGCACCATCTGCGGCCGCCTGCACTGCCCGCTGCCACCGATTCTGCCGGCGCCGGCAGCTGACGCGCGGGATTCCTAACGGACGCGAAACAGCTTGAAGTCGTTGCGGGCCTGGATGCCAACGGGACGGGCGACAAATGAGGAACGTGGGCGGCGGCGGCGCTCGATGGCAACGTTGCGCAGCGCCTGTGCCGGCGGGGACTGGTTGTCGTCACTCTTGACGACAATGGCCTCAAGGGCGGTGGCTGCGTTAGCCAGGAAAGTACTCATCTAGCGCTCCTCATTCAAAGTCGGTTTACGAAGGAGCGCGCAAGATACGGTCGAATCCGTTTTTCGCAAGCGCGGGGCTCGACAACTGTGAACGGCTGCGCCGCTATTGATGATGTTCTGTTAAGAAAGTCCGTATTGCAGCTTCAAACGGTTCGGTATCGGCGAGAAAGGCATCGTGTCCGGATGCCGATTCCACCCGCACCAGCTGGGTGCGACTGCCGGCCCTGGCAAAGGCCTGCGCCACCCGGGCCTGTTCCTCGATCCGAAACAGCATGTCCGTCTCGACGCCAATGATCAGCGCCGACTCCGCTCTGGATTTCTGCGCCACCTGGTCGACGCCGCCGTGCCGCGCGAGGTCAAAACGATCCATGGCGCGCGAAAGATACAGGTAGCAGTTGGCGTCGAACGCGTCGGCAAAGCGCTCGGCCTGGTTTTCCAGGTAGGACTCGACCAGGAACTCGCCGATGAATTTGTTAGGCGGCGGAGTGTCGGCCGGCAGGCGCCCGTAGCGCTGCTGCCATTCGACCGGCGAGCGGTAGGTGATGGTGCCGATCTTGCGTGCCAGGCGCATGCCGTTACGCGGATTGCGGCCCGCGGGGTACTGTCCCTGCAGCCAGTCCGGATCGGTCAGCACGGCTTCGCGCTGCACCGAGCGCAACGCGATGGCAAAGGGCGACGCCGCATCGGTGCCCGAGACGCTGATGAGCCGTTTGGCGAGACCGGGGAATAATGCCGTGAACGCCAGGCTGGCCATCCCACCCAGCGATGCGCCAGCCACCACGGCTAACGAACTGATCCCCAGTGCCGCAAGCACCGCGCGGCCGGCGGCGGCGATGTCCTCGATGGTGATGGCCGGGAAGTCGACGCCGTAGCGCCGGCCGGTGCGCGGGTCGGCGGATGCCGGGCCGCAGGAGCCGAAACAGCTGCCCAGTGAATTGACGCAGATCACGAACCAGTGGTTGGTGTCGATGGCCTTGCCAGGACCTAACACAGGTTCCCACCAGCCTTCGGAGGGGTCAACCGCGGAGCTGGCCGCATGGGCCGAGGGCGACAGCCCGGTGAACAGCAGGATGGCGTTGTCGCGCGCCGGCGTCAGCCGGCCCCAGGTTTCATAGGCAACCCGGCCGCCATGCAGCTGCTCGCCGTCAAAGAGCGTGAATGGATCCGGCAACGCGGCGAACTGCCGGGCCGGCCAGCGATCCCGAGGTTCGACAGTCACCGGCCGCACGGTCCCCGAGGAGCTCAAGGCTCCGGATCCGAGCCTTCCGCAATGCCCTCGAACAGTGGCGTCGACAAGTACCGTTCCGCCGTGTCCGGCAGCATGGCTAACACCACCGACCCCGCCGGCGCTGCGCGTGCCACCTTGAGTGCGGCCGCAAAAGTTCCGCCGCTCGAGGTGCCGCAGAAGATGCCTTCCTGCCTCGCAAGCTGGCGCGCAGCGTCGATCGATTCGGCATCAGTCACCAGCACCAGCTGATCCGGAACCGCGCGATTCAGCACTGCGGGGATGAAGTCGGGCGTCCATCCCTGGATCTTGTGCGGCGCGAATGGTTTGCCGGACAGCAGCGCCGCGCCTTCCGGCTCGGTAGCGACAATCTTGACCGCGGGACGCGCGAGTTTGAGCATTTCACCAACGCCCGTCAGCGTGCCGCCCGTGCCCCAGCCGGTGACAAAGAAGTCGAGCCGGCGGCCGGCAAAATCGCCGAGGATTTCCGGGCCGGTGGTACTGCGGTGATAGGCCGGATTGGCCGGGTTTTCAAACTGACGCGCCAGGAACCAGCCGTGCTTGGCCGCCAGCTCCGCCGCTTTGCGCACCATGCCGGAGCCGCGCTCCGCAGCCGGGGTCAGGATCACCTTGGCGCCTAACATGCGCATGACCTTGCGCCGTTCGATCGAGAAGGTTTCGACCATGACGGCCACGAAGGGATAGCCCTTGGCCGCACAGACCATGGCAAGCGCGATGCCGGTGTTGCCCGAGGTGGCTTCGACCACCGTCTGGCCCGGTTTCAGCGCGCCGCTGCGCTCGGCATCTTCGATGATGGCGATCGCGAGCCGGTCTTTCACTGAATGCAGGGGATTGAAGAACTCGCACTTCACGTACATCTCGACCTGCGGGGGCGCCAGGCGGTTGATACGCACGATGGGGGTGCGGCCGATGGTCTTGAGGATGCTGTCGTAGATCATGGGCGCGACTCTAAGCCCGCTATTCATATAATAGCGAGGCCGATTGGGCTATCTTTTGATAACGTTTGGTTATATGAACCTGCACCACCTGCGCTACGTGGTCGCCGTCGTGCGTAACCAGATGTCCGTGACAGCCGCAGCCGCCGCGTTGGGGACTTCGCAGCCGGCCGTGAGCCGGGCGCTCAAGTCTCTGGAGGACGAGCTCGGATTCGGGATTTTCGTCCGTTCTGGCCGCTCGTTTACGCGACTGACGCCCGAGGGCCGGCGGGTGCTGGACCAGGCGCAAAAAGCGCTGGCGGAAATCGAGAGTCTCGAGGCCATCGCGGCCGACCTGCGCCAGAACGATCGCGGCGAGCTGACCATTGCGACCACGCATACCCAGGCCCGTTACGTACTGCCGCCGGTGATCACCCGGTTCCGGCAGAAATATCCGCAAGTCGAGCTGCATCTGCACCAGGGCACGTCCGAGCAGATTGCCGACATGCTCGCCCATGATCAGGTGCACCTGGCGATTGCCACCGGATCGGAAGGATTGTTCCGCGAGCTGGTGCTGTTGCCGGTGTATCGGTGGCAACGCAAGGTCATCGTGCCGAAAAAGCACGCGCTGGCGAAACGCGACAAGCTGACCATCCAGGATCTTGCCGACTATCCGCTGGTCACCTATGTATTCAGTTTTACCGGACCGTCGTCGCTGCATGAAATTTTTGCCCGCGCCGGACTCAAGCCGCAGGTGGCGTTGACCGCGCGCGATTCCGATGTCATCAAGACCTATGTGCGCCTGGGCCTGGGCGTGGGCATTGTCGCCAGCGTCGCCATCGAACCGGAGCAGGACAGCGACTTTGTGGTGTTAGACGCGGCGCATTTGCTGCCAGTGCATACGACCTGGATTGGTTTTCGCCGCGGCTCGCTGCTGCGCAGTTACGTCTACGATTTCCTGCATTTATTCGGCCCGCACCTGGACCGCAGGCTGGTGGACCGCGTGGCCGAAACGCCAGGCGACACGGCCAGCCTTTTCAGGCGCATATCCCTGCCGCTGCGATGAGCACCGAGCGACTGCAGAAACTGCTCGCCAACCAGGGCTTTGGTTCGCGCCGCGAAATCGAGACCTGGATTACGGCCGGGCGCATCAGGGTCAACGGCCAGCCTGCGACCCTCGGCATGCGCGCGAGCCTCGCGGACCGCATCGAACTCGATGGCAAGCCGCTCGAGCTAACAACGCAGGTTGCGACCGAAGTCCTGATTTACCACAAGCCGGCCGGCGAAGTAACTACGCGCAGCGATCCCGAGGGGCGGCCCACCGTTTTCGAGCGCTTGCCGGCGCCCAGGTCCGGTCGCTGGATTGTCGTCGGCCGGCTGGATACCAACACTACGGGCCTGCTGTTGTTTACCACCGACGGCGAACTGGCAAATCGCCTGATGCATCCGTCCGGCGAAGTGGAGCGCGAGTACCTGGTGCGGGTGCGCGGTATCCCGACGCCGGCGACGCTGCAGAAACTCGAGCAGGGCGTGATTCTGGAGGATGGCCCGGCGCGTTTCGATCGCATCACGGTCGGGCGTGCTGCCGAGGGGCACAGCTGGTTCCAGGTGGTGCTGCGCGAGGGGCGCAATCGCGAAGTGCGCCGCGTCTGGGAGACGGTCGGGCACGAAGTCAGCCGCCTCAGCCGTATTCGCTACGCTAACATCCTGTTGCCGCGGGATTTGCGCCCCGGCGCGACGCGCCCGGCGACAGCGCAGGAAATTGCGGAATTGCGAGCACATTGCCGCTGATCACCCGGGTGTCATTTTGGAGGCTGTATGCGATTCACTCCGGTTTTTCGACTGAGCCTGGCGCTTGCCGGTTTAATGGCCGGGTTGCTGGCCGCGCCCGTCGCGCCGGCGCAGACGGATTTTTCCAAGGTCGAAATCAAGTCCGTGGAACTCGCGCCCGGGCTCTACAGCCTGTTCGGCTCCGGCGGCAACATGGCGCTGCTAACAGGAGCGGATGGCGCGGTCCTGGTGGACGACCAGTTTGCGCCGCTGGCGCCCAGGATACGCGCGGCGATCGCCTTGCTGACCGACCGACCGGTGCGTTTTGTCATCAACACCCACTGGCACTTCGATCACACCGGTGGCAACGAGGCATTCGGCGGCAACGGCAGCATCATCGTCGCGCACGAAAACACACTGCAGCGCCTGTCCAGCAAACAACTCATCGATTTTTTTAATCTGGAAACCCAGCCGTCGCCGCGCGCCGCGCTGCCGGTCATCACATTTTCGGACGACCTGCAGCTGCACCTGAACGGGCAGGATATCGAAGCGCTGCATGTGAAAAACGCCCACACGGACACCGACGTGCTGCTGTTCTTCAAGCCGGCCAATGTCATCCACATGGGCGACCTCTTTACCAATGGTACGTATCCGTTCATCGACATGGGCTCGGGTGGCAGCATCGAGGGCATGATCGCCAGCTGCAGCATTGTGCTAACGCGCAGCGATGATCAGACGCAGATCATCCCCGGTCACGGTCCGATGGCAAAACGCGCGGACCTGCAATCCTGGTGTTCGATGCTGACGACGGTGCGTGACCGGGTCGCCAGCGCGATTCGCGCCGGCCAGAGCTTGCAGCAGGTCCTGGCGGACAAACCGACGGCCGAGTTCGATGAGCGTTTTTCCAGGGGCATGATGAACGCCGGCGTCTGGGTGCAAAGGGTCTACACAGACCTGCGGCGCACGATTACGCCGGGCAAACGCGCGCCTCGTTGACAGATCCGGAGCTGCAGGTCCGATGCATTCCAGAGATCGCGGCGCACAGCTAACAGGGCCGCTGCGTCGTGGCTGGCGTTTGGTGAACGGCGCCATCTGGGGCGTGGTCTGGAGCAGCATTCGCAGCCAATGGGGCGAGGGCGTGGGTGCGCCACGCTTTCATACGATTTTGCGCGGTGGCTCGATCTGCGATGGCAGCGGCGCGGAACCGTTTGTGGCCGACATCGGCATCGCGCGCGGCCGTATCGCCGCGATTGGCGATCTGTCGGGCGACAAGGCGCGTGACGACATCGATGTGCGCGGACTCACGGTCGCTCCGGGTTTCATCAACCCGCTGTCATGGGCAACCTCTTCGTTGTTGGTGGATTCGTCCGCCGAAAGCGATATTCGCCAGGGCGTGACGCTCGAGGTTTTCGGCGAAGGCGTATCGATGGGCCCGCTGACCGATGCGATGAAGCGCGACCTGGAAGCGCAGCAGCGCGACTATCGCTACGACATCGAATGGACCACGCTGGGCGAGTACCTGGAATTCGCGGAGCACCGTGGCGTGGCGCCTAACATCGCATCCTTCGTGGGCGCCACCACGGTTCGCAAACACGAGCTGGGATATGCCAGGCGCGCGCCGAACGAGGCTGAACTGGCGCGCATGTGTGAGCTGGTCCGGGCGGCCATGCGCGAAGGCGCCCTGGGCCTGGGCTCGGCGCTGATCTATGCGCCGGCCGCCTGGGCGGACACGGCCGAGCTGCGCGCGCTGGCCGCGGCGGCAGGCGAATTCGGTGGTGCCTATTCGACCCACCTGCGCAGCGAATCGGATGGCCTGCTGGTGGCGCTGGCCGAGGCGCTCGAAATCGCGCGCAGCAACCGCCAGCATCTCGAGCTGCACCACCTGAAGGCGGCCGGTCGCAGCAATTGGCCGCTGCTGGCGCCGGCTCTGCAGATGATCGAAGCCGCGCGCGCGGACGGTTGCAGCGTCGCAGCTAACATGTATCCCTACGACACGGCGGCGTCCGGGCTGGATGCCGCGATGCCGTTGTGGTGCCAGGAAGGCGGCCATCGCGAGTGGCTGGCGCGGCTGCGCCAGCCGCAGATCCGCGCGCGGGTTGAACAGGAAATCCTCGCCGCCGGCGCCGATTGGGAAAATTTCTATGCCGCTGCCGGCTCCGCCGATCTGGTGCGCGTGCTGGGGCTGCGCAATCCGGCCTTGCGCCGTTACACCGGCTGGACCATCGCGGAAATCGCGCGTGAGCGTGGCCAGCGTCCCGAGGCGGCGATCGTGGACCTGGTGCTGGAGGACGACAGCCGGGTCGCGGCCGCCTACACCCTGATGTCGGAAGCTAACATCGAGCGCCAGCTAACAACGCCGTGGGTATCGATCTGCTCCGACGAAGGAGCGCTCGCGCCGCGCGGCATGTTCCTGTCGCATCACCCGCAGCCGCGCGCCTACGGCTCGTTTGCGCGTTTTCTCGGGCGGTATGTGCGGGACAAGCAGCTGCTGCCGCTGGCCGAGGCGGTGCGCCGCCTGACGTCCCTGCCGGCCGCCAACCTGAAATTGCCCGACCGCGGGCGGCTCGTGCCCGATGCCTGGGCGGACCTGGTGGTATTTGACCCGGCCCGCATTGCCGACCTCGCGAGCTTCGCCGCGCCGCACCAGTTCGCGCGTGGCATGCAGCAGGTGTTCGTCAACGGCGTCGCCGTGCTGCGCGATGGCGTGATGAGCGGCGCGCGCCCGGGCCGTGTCGTCCGTGGGCCCGGCTGGCAGCAACGGGGCATGGAGTTGCCGCGCGCCGCTGGTTGATTTTCCCGCTGCGGAGCACAATTGCGTCATGAACTCGCTCAAGGATTCCAGTCGTCACCTGCGCGCGCCTCACGGCACTGAGCGCAGCTGCCGCAGCTGGCAAACGGAGGCAGCGCTGCGCATGCTGCTCAACAATCTCGATCCGGAGGTCGCGGAAAATCCCGCCGAGCTCGTGGTCTATGGCGGCATCGGCCGCGCCGCGCGCAGCTGGCGTGATTTCGACATCATCGTGGCGGCGTTGCGGCGCCTCGGCGACGACGAAACCTTGTTAGTCCAGTCGGGCCGCGCCGCAGGCATTTTCCGCACCCACAGCGATGCGCCGCGGGTGCTGATCGCCAATTCCAACCTGGTCGGACACTGGGCCACCTGGGAGCATTTTCACGAGCTCGACCGGCGCGGACTCATGATGTACGGGCAAATGACCGCGGGCTCCTGGATCTACATCGGCAGCCAGGGCATCGTGCAGGGCACGTACGAGACCTTCGCCGAAATGGGACGGCAGCATTTCAGCGGCGACCTGTCCAAACGCTGGATATTCACCGCAGGCCTCGGCGGCATGGGCGGCGCGCAGCCGCTCGCGGCGGTCATGGCCGGCGCCTCGATGCTGGCGGTGGAATGCCGCGCCGATCGCATCGCCAAGCGTCTCGCAACCGGTTATCTCGACTGCCAGGCCGACAATCTCGAGCATGCGCTGCAACTGGTACAGGACGCCTGCGCCAGGGGCAAGCCGAGATCCATTGGTTTGTTAGGCAATGTCGTCGACGTATTAACCGAACTGCGGCGGCGCGGCGTTCGGCCGGATGCCATGACCGACCAGACCTCGGCGCATGATCCGGTCAACGGCTACCTGCCATCGGGATGGTCGGTGGAGCGCTGGGACCGCGAGCGCGTCAGCCAGCCAAAGCAGGTCGAAGCGGCGGCACGCGCTTCAATGGCCGAGCATGTGCGACTGCTGCTGCAATGGCATCGCGACGGCGTGGCGGTGTTCGACTACGGCAACAATCTGCGGCAGGTCGCGCTGGACGCGGGCGTCAGCGACGCGTTCGCGTTTCCCGGATTCGTGCCTGCCTACATCCGGCCGCTGTTCTGCCGCGGCATCGGACCGTTTCGCTGGGCGGCGCTCTCCGGCGACCCGGAGGATATTGCGAAGACCGACGCCAGGGTTCGCGAGCTGCTGCCAGCTAACAAGCATCTGCATCGCTGGCTCGACATGGCCCGCGACCGCATTCAATTCCAGGGGCTGCCGGCGCGGATCTGCTGGGTCGGGCTTGGCGATCGTCATCGCCTCGGGCTGGCGTTCAACGACATGGTGGCGAGTGGCGAGCTGAAGGCGCCGCTCGTCATCGGGCGCGATCACCTGGATTCCGGATCGGTGGCGAGTCCTAACAGAGAAACGGAAGCGATGCGCGACGGCTCCGATGCGGTCGCCGATTGGCCGTTGCTGAACGCGATGCTCAATATCGCCAGCGGCGCCACCTGGGTCTCCATGCATCACGGCGGCGGCGTCGGTATCGGTTACTCGCAGCACTCCGGCGTCGTGATCGTCTGCGACGGCACGCCGGCCGCGGCCCGCCGTCTCGAGCGCGTGCTGTGGAATGATCCAGCGACCGGCGTCATGCGTCACGCCGATGCCGGCTACGACATCGCCCGCGACTGTGCGCGCGAACACGGACTTGACCTGCCAGCGCTGACATGAAGTCCGCGCGCCCATGATGCCGTCCGCCGCGCCGCGCCAGCTGTGGCGCAACTGCACTTTGTTAGACGGCCGGATCGGCAGTGAACCGCTGGCGGATGCAGCCGTGCTTACCGAGGGCGCGGACATTGTCTGGGCTGGCACCGAAGCAGCCTGCCCCGGTAAAGCCGGCGACGGCTGGACGGTCAACGATCTCGCAGGCCGCTGGCTGTCACCGGGCCTGATCGACTGCCATACGCATCTCATATTTGGCGGCAATCGTGCCTCGGAACACGCGCTGCGCGCGCGCGGCGCCACATACCAGGAAATCGCCGCGAAAGGTGGCGGCATCCTGTCGACCGTGCGCGCGACCCGCGCGGCGACCGACGCGCAGCTGCTGGCAGGCGCGCGTGCGCGCATCGACACCCTGCGTGCCGAAGGCGTCACCACGGTCGAGATCAAGTCCGGTTACGGGCTCGACTTCAGCACCGAACAGCGTTTGCTGCGCATCGCGCGGCAGCTCGGCCGCGAGGCGGGCGTCACCGTGCATGCGACATTTCTCGGTGCGCACACGCTGGCGCCGGAGTTCGCGGGGCGCGCCGATGATTACCTGCAGGCGATCCTTGCCGACTGGCTGCCGCAGCTCGCGCAGCAGGGCCTCATCGATTCGGTCGACATCTACTGCGAGACGCTGGCCTTCAGTGCCGCGCAGTCGGCCCGGCTGTTTGATGCGGCCAAGTCGTTAGGCCTGCCGGTGCGCATGCACGCGGAACAGTTTTCCAACATCGGCGGCAGCCTGCTGGCGGCAAGCCACGGCGCATTGTCCTGTGATCATCTCGAGTACGCGGGCGAGGCGGAAGCGGTGGCGATGGCGCGCGCCGGCACCGTTGCGGTATTGCTGCCGGTGGCCTGGCACGTGCTGCGGGAGAAACGCCTGCCGCCGGTGGCGGCGCTGCGCGCCGCGCGCGTACCGATTGCCATTGCCAGCGACTGCAATCCAGGTTCGGCGCCCGGTGAATCGCTGCAACTGGCCCTGTCCCTGGCGGCGCGCGATTTCGGGCTGCAACCCGCCGAGTTGTTAGCCGCGGTGACCGGCAACGCCGCCCGCGCGCTGGGAATGCAGGCCGAGCGCGGCCAGGTCGTCGCCGGGCAGCGCGCCGATTTTGCGGTCTGGGACATTTCCAGCCGCGATGAGTTTGGTTATTGGCTTGGCCACAATCCCTGCATGGGCACGGTCCGCAATGGCAGCGCCGATGCCCGGCTGGTCGCGGCGTTAGCAAACAAGAGGACGACATGAGCGACTCATCGGTCTGGACCGGACGCGTCGATGCCGGTGGTGATGGCGACGCGCGCCGCTGGCACCAGGTGGTGCGGCCCTGGCAACCGGGTTCCGGGCCGGGCATCGCGATTGCCGGTTTTGCTTGTGATGCGGGCGTGGTCCGCAATCACGGCCGGCCGGGCGCCGCCGCAGGCCCGATTGCGATACGACGCGTGCTGGCCAATCTGGCCTGGCATGGCGGCACGCAGACTGCGTTGTTTGATGCCGGCGACGTCCTTTGCCATGGCGACCAGCTGGAAACCGCCCAGCAGGCGCTGGCGGAGAAGGTCCGGGCCCTGTTAGCCGACGGGCAGCTGCCGCTGTTGTTAGGTGGCGGGCATGAAATCGCCTGGGGCAGTTACCAGGGGCTGGCCGCGCACTGCGCCGCAGCCAGGCAGCGCATCGGGGTAATCAATTTCGACGCCCACTTTGACCTGCGGCCGCTGCTGCCGGGCGACCGCGGCTCCTCCGGGACCCCATTCCGCCAGATCGCCGGCCACATGAAGACGGCTGGCCAGCCTGTCAGCTACCTGTGCATCGGGATCGCCCGCCCGGCCAACACCCAGGCGCTGTTCAAAACCGCCACCGAGCTCGGAGTCCACTGGATCGAGGATTTAGACTGCCAATTGGCGAATTTGGCCTCACATTTACCGATAATCGAGGAATTTATCGGCTCGGTTGACCGGATCCAGTTGTCCGTGTGCCTGGATGCCTTTCCGGCGGGACTGGCGCCGGGAGTCAGCGCGCCAGCCGGGCTTGGTGTTCCTCCAGCCTATGTTTTGGCTGCAATCCGCGCGATCGGCCGGATCGCAGGGGCTGGAGCGACCCACAACAAGCTGGGCCTGGCCGAAATCGCTGAACTTTGCCCGCTGCACGATCCTGCCGGGGCGACTGCCCGGTTGGCGGCCCGGGTCGCCTTCGAGCTGGCGCACTCCTTATATAGGTTCCCCTAGCAATATTCTTGCCAACGGCATTGACACCCTGGGGGGTCGAAATCAGAATACGCGGCTCGTTTTTCGCGGAGGGGTACCCAAGCGGCCAACGGGAGCAGACTGTAAATCTGCCGGCTTATGCCTTCGAAGGTTCGAATCCTTCCCCCTCCACCAGCGAGCGGGCGGCACTCGGATGTTAGGCAAAAAGTCGGCGGATGGCGGGCCAGAGTGCTTGCCCGCAAAGCTAACAGGTTGCGGGTGTAGTTCAATGGTAGAACCTCAGCCTTCCAAGCTGATGGCGTGGGTTCGATTCCCACCACCCGCTCCAAGGACAGCGTCGCTCACGTAGCTCAGTTGGTAGAGCACGTCCTTGGTAAGGACGAGGTCACCGGTTCGATCCCGGTCGTGAGCTCCAGACCGCGAAGGTTGTTGAGTGACATTTTTGTTAGGAGTCGATTGTGTCGAAAGAGAAATTTGAACGCAAGAAGCCGCACGTCAACGTGGGGACGATTG
>DAIQQI010000208.1:0-5737 GCA_036786925.1 Steroidobacteraceae bacterium | reverse complement strand
GCCACTGACTTTTTCCTTCGGATGGATGTCGACCGGCATGCCGCGCCCGTCGTCGATCACTTCCAGCGAACCGTCCTTGTACAAGGTGACGGAGATTTCCTTCGCATGCCCCGCCAGGGCTTCATCGACGCTGTTGTCCACCACCTCGTGCGCCAGATGGTTGGGCCGCGTCGTGTCGGTATACATGCCGGGACGACGACGTACCGGGTCCAAGCCGGACAGCACCTCAATGGATGCGGCGTTATAGTCTTTCGCCATAGGCTCTAGAGATTGCGCAAGCGGGGCAGAACACGTGCTGTCAGGCACGCGGCTGGGAAAATCATAACAGAGCGCAGGGTACGCTGCGAGCAGCGCACCGCCGCGGCGACATCAGAGCGAGCGCGAGATGAGCTCTTTCATGATTTCGTTAGTGCCGGCATAGATGCGCTGCACACGCGAATCGACGAACATCCGGCACACCAGGTATTCCATCATGTAGCCATAGCCGCCATGCAGCTGCACGCACTCGTCCAGCACCTGCTGCTGGTGGTCGCTGATCCAGTACTTGGCCATCGAGGCTGTTTCGGTATCGAGCGTGCCCGCGGTCTGGCGCGCGACGCAGTCATCGAGGAACACCCGCGCGACGCGCGTGACCGTCGCGAGTTCGGCGAGCTTGTGGCGCACGGTCTGCATTGAACCGATGGTCTGGCCAAAGGCCTTGCGCTCCTTGACGTAGGCCAGCGTCGCTGCGAGACCGCCTTCCATGGCCGCAACGCCGGCGGTCGCCACCATCAAGCGTTCGTACGGCAGGTCGGCCATCATCTGGTGCATGCCCTGGCCCTCCTGCCCTAACAGGCAGCTGCGATGCACACGCACGTTCTCGAAAAACAACTCCGAGGTGTCCTGCGCATGCATGCCCATCTTGTCGAGCACGCGACTGACGCGAAATCCCGGCAGGTCGCGGGTCTCGACCATCAGCAGCGACAGGCCGCCACGCGTGACCGTGAAATCGGTGCGCACCACCAGCATCAGGAGCTCGGCGAGCGAGCCGTTGGTGATGAAGATCTTGGAGCCGTTGACGACGTAGTGATCGCCGTCGAGTTCAGCGCGGGTGCGGATGCCCTTGAGATCGGAACCAGCGCCGGGTTCGGTCATCGCAATGGCGCCGACCAGTTCGCCGCGCGCCAGGCGCGGCAGCCAGCGCTGTTTCTGCTCCTCGTTGCCGTGATTGAGCACGTAGTGAGCGCAGATACTGTGTACGCCGACTCCAAATCCGGAAATGCCGCGCCGCGCTAGCTCTTCATGAAAAATCGTCTCGTGGCGGAAATCGCCGCCGCCGCCGCCATATTCGGCCGGCACATCGGGTAACAAAAAACCCTGCGCGCCCACCGCGCGCCAGATCTCGTGGCCGACATTTTTCTGCTTCCGCCATTTGGCATCGTGCGGCAGCATTTCCGCTTCGACAAAACGTGCGACGGAGTCCCGGAAGACTTCCAGATCATCATCCATCCATGGCGAGCGGTAAGGCTTCATGACAGGTCCTTGATAAGTGCGAGCCGCGATTCTTCGCTCACGGTGACAACGTGCGGGTACTGCGGGTGCTCGACACCGAGTTGCAGCGCCGCGCCGGCGCGCACTGCCGCCACGCGCTCCGCGCCCAGTTCAAAGCGCAGGAAATGCACCGCCGAGGTCTTCTCTTCGTTGGAACGATCCAGGTCTTCGTCGGCGACCGCGACACAGCGCGGCGTGCCGGCGATCCCGGCCCAGCAATGATGTTCGACGCCCTTCAGCGCCGCGAGGCGCTGCTGCCGGATCTCCGGATCCGGAAACTCGATCAGCAGCGTGGCTTTCCAGTTGGCGCCGTCCGGGATCAGCGGATTGTAGGCGTTGAGTTCCTCGTCTATGCCTTCGACCTCGAAGATCCGCTCGGTGCGCAGCATTTCCTGGACCTGGTACTGCACGCTGAGCCGGTCCTCGAAGATCAGGGTCATGTTAGGTCCCAGCGCGATCGTGCGCAGCTTCTTGTGCGCGAGCACGCGCGCGCGAAACACGTCGCGTTCGCGGGCGTATTGCTCCAGCGACAGGAGGTCGGAACGGGTCAGTTGTTGCATGGATCAGATTCCGTAGGCGTGGCGCAGCAGCTTGAGCGGGTGCTCGGGTTGGCGCCCGATCATCGCGCTCGCGGCGGCGAAGCCAGACTCGATCTGATGTCCCGCCATCGGGCAATCGCTGCTGTAATGATCGGCGCCGCCCGCTTCCACCTTGCCGACCACCGGGCGACCGATCTTGAGCGATGCGGGGCGGAATTCCTTCTTCACCGCATAGGTGCCGTTGTGGCCGGAGCAGCGCTCGATGACATCGACCGTGGTGCCGGGCACCAGCTTCAGGACATCCCGGGTCTTGAGGCCGATGTTCTGCACCCGCAGGTGACAGGGCACGTGGTAGCTGACTTTGCCCAGCGACGCCTTGAACTCGGTTTTCAGCAGGCCGGCCTTGTGGCGCAGCATCAGGTATTCGAACGGATCGAAGATGCGCGCCTTGACGGCCTGCACATCCGCATCCTCCGGAAACATCAGCGGCAGCTCCTGCTTGAACATCAGCACGCAGGACGGGATCGGCGCGACGATGTCGTAACCGTCGTCGATCGCGGCTTTCAGCGCCGGAATGTTGGTTTCCTTGTGTTTGGCCACGGTCTCGAGATCGCCCAGCTCGAGCTTCGGCATGCCGCAGCACTTTTCCTGGCTGACAATCCTGACGGGAATGCCGTTGTGCTCGAACACCCTGACCAGGTCCAGGTTCAGGTCGGGTTCGTTGCGATTGCCATAACAGGTGGTGAACAGCACCACTCTGCCGCGCGTCTGCGGCGTCGCCTGCGCCTCGGTCTTCAGTTCGCGGCCCTTGAGCTGCTTGCGGGCGCTGCGCGCGTGGTACTCGGGGATCGGCGCATCGGTCGCGACCCCTAACGCAGCGTCCAGCAGCTTGCGGCCGACGGCGGAATTGTTCACCGCGTTGACGATTCCCGACACCACCGGGATGCCGGCGATGCGGCCCACGATATCGGTGGCGGACAGCACCTTGTCGCGCACCCGCACCTCGCCTTTCTTCAGCTTGATGGCCTTGGCGCGCAGCATCAGGTGCGGGAAATCGAGATCGAACTCGTGCGGCGGCACGTACGGACACTTGGTCATGAAGCACATGTCGCACAGGTAGCAATGATCGACGACGTCCCAGTAGACCTTCTTGTCGACGCCATCGAGCTCGCTGGTGGGACTGGCATCGACCGCGTCAAACAGGGTCGGAAAGGAATTGCACAGCGAAAAACAGCGCCGGCAGCCGTGACAGATATCGAATACGCGCTCCAGTTCCTTCTCCAGCGCCGCCTCGTCGTAAAAGGACGGATCGCGCCAGTTGAGCGCATGTCGCGTCGGCGCGGCCAGCGAGCCCTCGCGGGCACCTGAACCTTCGCGGCCACCTGCTCCTGTTTCGCTCATGACAACCTCAAGCCTCTGATCCAAAAAAAACAAGGCGCCAAAGCCCAGCGGCCGGCGCCTTGTTCGTTAGCTAACAACCGAAGGCAATTTCCTAAATGGAATCGAGCGCCTTCTGGAAGCGGTTGGCATGCGAGCGCTCGGCTTTCGCCAGCGTTTCGAACCAATCGGCAATTTCGCCAAAGCCTTCATCGCGCGCAGTCTTGGCCATACCCGGGTACATATCGGTGTACTCGTGGGTCTCGCCGGCGATCGCCGCCTTGAGATTCAGCTTGGTCTCACCGATCGGCAGGCCGGTCGCCGGATCGCCCACGGCTTCGAGATGCTCGAGGTGGCCATGCGCGTGGCCGGTCTCGCCCTCGGCGGTCGAACGGAACACGGCGGATACGTCATTGAAGCCTTCGACATCGGCCTTGGCTGCGAAATAAAGGTAACGACGATTGGCCTGCGATTCGCCGGCAAATGCGGCCTTCAAATTTCCTTCGGTCTTGCTGCCCTTTAAATGCACAGGGTGTCTCCATGAAATAGTGAATGGGAAATAATGAGTGGATTCGTTCCAGGTCCCTTAGAATCATTCTAAGGATACAATGCGACTCTAGTTCCTGGCCACCGGAGCGTCAACAGCAGTTGCCGCAAACGCCATTTCCATGACCGCCAAAAAACGCAGCCCCGATTTTGAAGTCGCCCTCGCGGAACTCGAGAAATTGGTGGAAAAACTTGAACGGGGCGACCTGCCGCTGGAGGAATCGCTGCGCTTGTTCGAGCGCGGCGTGCAGTTGACCCGGGACTGCCAGCAAGCCCTGACGGCGGCCCAGGCCAAGGTCAGCCAGCTGACCGTGACTCCGGAAGGCGAGGAACTGGTCGATTTCGAGTCCGACGACGACGAGCCCGCCTGAGAGGCGCTCGTGACCGACCAGCAGGCATTGCGCGGCTATCGCGAGCGCATCGAGGGGGTTCTTGAGCGGCTGCTCGCGGCCGACGACTCCTCGGCTGCCAGGCTCATCGAGGCCATGCGCTACAGCGCCCTGGGGGGCGGCAAGCGGCTGCGCCCCTGCCTCGTCTACGGCACCGGCCAGGCGCTGGGTGCGGACCTCGGCACGCTGGATCCCGCGGCCGCCGCGGTTGAGTTGATTCATGTGTACAGCCTGATTCACGACGACCTGCCAGCGATGGATGACGATGACCTGCGCCGCGGCCGCCCGAGCTGTCATCGCGCCTTCGATGAGGCCACCGCGATCCTCGCGGGCGATGCGTTGCAGGCGCTGGCCTTCGGGGTGTTAGGCGGCCGGCCGTCGCTCGGCGCCCCGATCGCACCCGCCCGGGCGGTCCGCATGATTGGCTTGTTAGCTGAACGGATCGGCACGCGCGGCATGGCGGGCGGCCAGGCGATCGATCTCGGGGCGGTCGGACAGCGCATTTCCGGCGAGTTGCTGACCGAGATGCACGCCCGCAAGACCGGCGCGCTGATCGAGGCCAGCGTGCTGCTGGGCGCGACCGCCGCTGGCGTGCTGGACGGTCCGGTGTTTGAGGGTCTGCGGCGTTTCGGTCGCGATATCGGCCTCGCCTTCCAGATCCAGGACGACATCCTCGACGTGGACGGCGTGGCGGAAAAAATGGGTAAGGCGGCCGGCGCCGACGCACGCCTGGCCAAGCCGACCTGGCCCAGCATTCATGGCCTCGCAGCGGCCCGCGCCGCGGCCGATCAGCTGCGCCAGAGCGCGCTGGCGCAGCTCGGCCAGCTGTCGCTCAACAGCTCGCAACTTGGGCAGTTGCAGGCCATTACCCGCTTTGTCGTCGATCGAAGTCACTAGACGGGCGCTGCTGGCAGCGCCGCAGTTCCGGGCGCCTGCAGGTAAACTGTCACTCACGTGACCGACGACCCCGAAAAATACCCCTGGCTGGACCAGGCCGCGACGCCCGCGGATTTGCGGCGCATCCCGGCCAAGTCTCTGCCACGGGTCTGCGATGACCTGCGCCGTTTCCTGATTCACACCGTGGCCACGCGCGGCGGCCATTTCGCCGCCGGCCTCGGCACCGTTGAACTCACGGTGGCGCTGCATTTTGTCTACGACACGCCCGAGGATCGCCTGGTCTGGGACGTTGGGCACCAGGCCTATCCGCACAAGGTACTCACCGGCCGGCGCGATTTGTTAGGTTCCATCAAGCAGGGCGGCGGGCTGGCGCCATTCCCGAGCCGCACCGAAAGCCCCTATGACACCTTCGGCGTCGGGCACTCCAGCACCTCAATCAGCGCAGCGTTAGGCATGGCG
>DAIQQI010000207.1:0-5749 GCA_036786925.1 Steroidobacteraceae bacterium | reverse complement strand
GTAATAGAGACCTGCGCCCGGCTCATCGATGACCACGACCGCCGCGAGTCGCGGCGCAGTGGCCGGCGCCACGCCACCGAACACCGCCATGTACCTGTCGGTTGAATAGCCTCCGGCATTCGCCTTCCACGCGGTACCGGTCTTGCCGGCGACGCGGTAACCCGGGATCGCAGCGCGAATGCCGGTGCCGCTCGCGCTAACAACGTGCTCCAGCATGTGCAGCAACGACTGCGCGACCCCCGGGTCCAGCACCCGCTCGCCGGGCACGGTGCCGTCGACCCGCAGGAAGGACACCGGCCGCGAGACGCCGAGTCCGCCCAGGGTCGCGTAGGCGTGCGCCAGTTGCAGCGGCGTCACCGACAAGCCGTAGCCGTAGGACAGCGTCGCGATTCCGACCGGGCGCCAGTGCGAGAAGTGCGTCAGCGTGCCCGCGGATTCACCCGGATAGCCGCTGGTCGTGACCTGGCCGAAACCCAGGCGCAGCAGCGTGGTGTAGATCGACTCCGGCTCCAGCGTCAGCGCCATCTTGGTCATGCCGACGTTCGAGGACTTGGCCAGGATGGTGGCCAGGTCGATGACACCGAGGTTGTGCTTGTCCTCGAATACGCGCACGCCTACCTTGACGAATCCCGGCGAGGTATCGATGACGCTTTGCTCGTTGTACTTGCCGGACGCCAGCGCCGCCGCCATGACGAAGGGCTTGATCGACGACCCGGGCTCGAATATGTCGGTCACCGCACGGTTGCGGTAGCCGGCCGGCTTGATCTGCGACCGGTCGTTAGGATTGAAGGCCGGCTGGTTCACGATGGCGAGCACTTCGCCGCTCACGATATCCAGTACCACCACAGTGCCGGCCTTGGCCTTCTGGGTGCGGATCGCCGCTTTCAGTTCGCGATACGCGAGATACTGCACGCGCATGTCCAGCGACAGCACGAGATCGCGGCCAGGCCGCACGGCGCGAATACTCTCGACGTCCTGCACGATCTGGCCCATGCGATTCTGGATCACGCGCTTCTGGCCATCCTCGCCCGCGAGCCAGTGATCGAATGCAAGCTCGAGGCCTTCCTGGCCGCTGTCATCGACGCTGGTAAAACCCAATGCGTGGCCGGTTACCTCACCGGCCGGGTAATAGCGCCGGTATTCACGCACCGCATACACGCCGGGAATTCCCATCGCCTTGATGCGCGCGGCGTCGGCCGGTTGCATGTGCCGGCCTAAATAGAGAAATTCGCGATCGAGATTGCTGGTAATGCGCTGCGTCAGTTCAGTCTTGCTGCGGTTCAGCGCCTTGGCGAGCTGCGGCACCTTATCTATGGCAGCCGACAATTCCTTGGGGTTGGCCCAGATCGAATCGACCGGCGTGCTGACAGCCAGCGGCTCGCCGAAGCGATCGGTGATCGTGCCACGATGCGCGGCGATATCGGCGACGCGCTGTATGCGGGCGTCGCCCTGGCGCTGCAGGAAATCGCGATCCAGCCATTGCAGATTCACTGCGCGCCACAACAGGCCGCCGGCAGCCAGCGTCAGCACGCCAGCCGCAAAAAAGGAGCGCACGCGAAAACTGCGGCTCGGTGTCAGCTGTGGCAGCTTCACGGCGACAACACCTCGATCTCCTTGGGCGCCGGCGCATTCATCTTCAAGCGGCTGACGGCCACGTTTTCCACAAACGAATGCGTCGACCAGGCGCTTTGCTCAAGTTGCAGCTGCCCCCATTCGATCTCCATGTTGTCGCGTTTCTGGTTGAGCTTTTCGAGCTGCACGAACAATTCGCGCGCCCGGTGCTTGGCATAGATGGCGCCCGCCGCAGACGCCAGCGTGCCCAGCCACAGCAGTGGCAGGGCAATCATCAACCAGCGCGGTCCCGGCCTGTTCACGCGCGCCCCCGGCCCGCGATTTTTTCGGCGACGCGCAGCACCGCACTGCGGCTGCGCGGATTGCCGGCGATCTCGCGCTCGCTGGCGCGCAGCTTGCGGCCGATCAGGCGCAGCTGCGGTTGCGCCGCGGCCGGAATCTCAGGCAGCCCCGCCCACATGGGGTCGACACTCGAAAGCTCGCGCATGAACTGCTTGACGATACGATCCTCGATCGAGTGAAACGCAATCACGACCAGCCGGCCTTCCGGAGCTAACACCGCAAGCGCGGCCGCGAGCCCGGCGCGCAACTGGCCGGGCTCGTCGTTCGCCTGCATGCGCAGCGCCTGGAAGGTGCGCGTCGCGGGATGTTTGCCGGGTTCGCGTGTGCGGACTGCGCGCGCCACGATCTCAGCGAGTTGAACCGTGCGGGTGATGGGGGTCTCCCGCCGGGCGGCGTCAATTGCCGCTGCAACCCGACCTGCAAATCGCTCTTCGCCGTAGTCCGCTAACACGCGCCGCAACTCCGCGACGCTGGCACTCGCCAGCCAAACCGCAACCGGCGCTCCGTGCGTCGGGTCCATTCGCATGTCGAGCGGGCCATCACGCATGAAACTGAAGCCGCGTTCGGCGACATCCAGCTGCGGCGATGACACGCCGAGATCGAACAGCACCCCGTCAGGCTGGCGGCCGGCCGCGTGCTCAGCGAGCACCTGGCCGAGCTGCGCAAACGACGCCTGCACCGCGCTGAAGCGTGCGTCCTGGCCGAATCGTGTCCGGGCATGGGCGATGGCTGTCGGATCGCGATCCAGGGCGAGCAGGCGGCCAGCGGCCGAGAGTCGCTCGAGCAGGCGCGCGCTGTGTCCGCCGCGCCCGAAAGTCGCATCCACATAAAAGCCATCCGCCACAGGAGCGAGCGCCTGAAGCACCTCATCCGGCATTACCGGCTCGTGCTCGTTCACACGCTCACACCCCGAGGACCCACCGCTGTCAGACGGTCATCCTGCTAACACGTTATCGCCAAGACGCTTGCGTTCAGAACAGCACGGCCGCCTTGGCGCCCGTCAAACCTGACAACAGCACGTCTCCCCGGTCGCAAACCACCGGTCCTAACAAACTACAGCGACAGCGAATCCAGTTGTGCCGAGAGGTCGGAAGCGGTCTCCTCGCTCTTCATCCAGAACTCGCGACGCTCGTTCCAGCGCTGCTCGTCCCAGATTTCGAGGCGGTTACCCTGCCCGATCAACATGGCATGTTTGGTCAATTTCGCGAATTCGCGCAATTCCGGCGTTAGGGCCAGTCGTCCCTGTCCGTCCAGTTCCATTTCGTTAGCATGTCCAACCATGAGACGCTGCAGGCGTCGCGCACGTTCATTGAGCGACGGCAGACTCATCAGCTTGCGTTCGATTTGTTCCCAGTCGGGCAGTGGGTAGATCAGGAGGCAACCATCTCGATCCACGGTGACGACGACGGCATTGCCGCCGCGCTCGGCCAAGCGCAGACGATGGCGGGTGGGTAGGACCATCCGGCCTTTGTCATCGAGCGTGACTTTGCTTGCACCACGGAACATTTTGGTTACCAGGGCGTTTTCCACACCCCTTGCCCCCACTTTCTACCACTTGGCGCCACTATAGGAAGCGCCGCAGCAGATGGCAAGTGTCTGCAGACCGAAATCGCAATCGCAGCAAACACTTAGCGGGCGGGGAAAAGGTGGAGTCGGCCTGTAAGCCGGGTTCTGTCGAGGACGATCATTCCTCTGGGATCAGTGTCACCACTGACCTCAAGCGGCCTACCCGGAAGTCCCGCAGGACTGGCGTTGTTGCTAGCCGTTTCCAGCCGCAACGACTTCCCTATTTGGCCTTGCTTCAGGCGGGGTTTGCCGTGCCATCGAGTGTTGCCACCGACGCGGTGCGCTCTTACCGCACCATTTCACCCTTACCAGTGTCCTTGCGGACACTTCGGCGGTTTATTTTCTGTTGCACTTTCCGTGGGCTCGCGCCCCCCAGGCGTTACCTGGCGCCGTGTCCAAGAAGCCCGGACTTTCCTCCCCATTTCTGCGACAAGTCGCAGGAAATGCAGCGATCGCCCGGCCGACTCCGGGCGCGAAGATAGGCTCATGCCGCCACGATCTCAATTCTTTTCGCCGCTTTCTGCGGCATCGCCATTATTTTTACCGCTCAGCGTCAACATGCGTTCGTACGCCTGCTTGCGGGTCAGGTCAAAAACCTCGGCCAGGATCGCAGCCGCGCGGCTCGGCGGCAGTTCCGCCGCCAACAGCTCCGCCACCCGCTGCAGCCGGATCGGGTCGACGCCAGGCTCCAGGTCGGCCGAAGAGACGTTGCCGGCCACCGCAATACTGATCTCGCCGCGGCTAATATCATTATCTTGTAGCGATAATGCGGCTAAATTCGCCAAACTCCCACGATACAGCGTTTCATACACCTTGGTCAGCTCGCGCCCGATACAGGCCAGGCGCTCGGGACCCAGGACGTCCCGCAGATCGGCCAGGCTGTCACTGAGACGATGCGGCGCCTCGAAAAACACCAGCGTGCGCGGGTCGTGCTGGAGTGCTCGCAAAGCTGCCTGCCGGGCAGCGGATTTCGCCGGCAGAAAACCCTCAAACGCAAAGCGCGCGGTCGGCAGGCCGCTGGCCGACAACAGCGCAGCAATGGCCGTGGGGCCAGGGATCGGTCGCACCTCGACACCCGCAGCCACGGCCGCGGCCACCAGCTCGTGCCCCGGGTCGGACAGCAGCGGCGTGCCGGCGTCGCTGACCAGCGCGATGCGCTCGCCGCGCCGCAGGCGTTCGATCAGGCCGGCGGTTTGGGCGCGTTCGTTGTGTTCATGCAGGGAGACCAGCGGCTTCGCGATCCCCAGTGCGTTCAGCAATTGCAGAGTGCGCCGCGTGTCCTCGGCGGCAATCACATCCGCTTCGGCCAGCGCCGCGCGGCCGCGCGGGCTCAGGTCGTCGAGATTTCCGATCGGCGTCGCCACCACGTCGAGCCGTCCGGGTTTTGGTTGCTGCACCACCTATAATCCCTCAATGACCCCGCGTGACATGAGACGTCGCCCATCGCTGTTCAGTCGCATGATACTGGCCAGCGCCGCACTGTGGCTGACCGCCTGCCCCAGCCTGGGCACGCGCGACCTGCCGCCGACGCTGGACCGCGCCGAAGCGCTGGCGCAGCGCGGCGAGCATGCGGCGGCTGCGCGGGCGTTCGAAGGGTTGGCGCGTGACAGCAGCGGCGATGACAGCACGCGCTTCCTGCTGCGCGCCGTCAACGAATGGCTCGCGGCCAATCAGCCGGCCGATGCCAGCCGTGCCTACGACAGCATCGGCGCGACCGCCAACCCCAGCCTGCGTGCGCAGTACGGCTTGTTAGCAGTGTCGCTGCGGCTGGCGCGCGGCGATGCGCCCGGTGCCTGGGGTTTGATGACATCGCTGGCCGTGCCCACTGGCAGCCCGGAAAACGGCCAGTACTGGGCGCTCAAACAGCGTGCTGCCCTGGCGGCAGGCCGGGCGAACGACGCGATCCTCGCGCAGCCCAGTCTCGAATCCGCGCTGCCCAGCGACAGTGCGCGCGAATCCAGCCGTCGCGCGCTGCTGCGCGAGCTGCAGCTGGCGCCGGACCGTGGCATCAAGCTGGAGCCGCAAACTGCCGGCCGCGACGCGAACCTGCGTGGCTGGCTAGAGCTCGGCCTGATCGCCTACCAGGCGCAGCGCGGCGCGCGCGTCGGGCCCGCGCTGGTCAGCTGGCGGATGCGCTTTCCGCAGCACGTCGCGCAGATCCTCGCGACCCAGGATGCAATCGTGCCGCCGGTCGCGGCACTGGCGCCGCCAGTGGCCGCGGGCGCCCATGTCGCGGTGCTGCTGCCGCTGACCGGGCGCGCCGCGGCCC
>DAIQQI010000206.1:586-5755 GCA_036786925.1 Steroidobacteraceae bacterium | reverse complement strand
GCGGCGAGCCGATAGCGCCGGCGGACAGCAGGACTTCACGCGTCGCGCGCGCCGTGGCGCGGCGACCCTGGCTAACATACTCGACACCGACAGCGCGGCCATGCTCCAGCAGCACGCGCAGCACGTTTGCTTTCCTGAGCACCTGCAGGTTCGGCCGTTGCAGAGCCGGCCGCAGATAGGCAACCGCTGTGCTGCAGCGCCGTCCGGCGCGCTGGGTCACCTGATAGAAACCAAAACCCTGTTGCGATCCGCCGTTGAAGTCGTCGTTGCGCGACCAACCCGCCGCCAGCGCCGCCTCGACAAACACCGAGCTCAGGGGATTGCGGAAACGCAGATCCTCGACCGACAACGGTCCGCCGGCACCGTGATATTCCGACGGGCCGCGAGCCTGGTCCTGGGACTTGCGAAAATAAGGCAGAACGTCCGCATAGCCCCACCCCGCCAGTCCGGCATCACGCCATTCGTCGTAGTCGCCGGCGACGCCGCGAATGTAGCACATCGCGTTGATCGAGCTGCTGCCGCCTAACACCTTGCCGCGCGGCCAGTAGAGTTTTCTTCCCGCCAGTTCAGATTCGGGCTCGGTGTAGTAGTTCCAGTCGATGCGCGGGTTGTCGATCAACTTGGCAATGCCGGCCGGCATGTGAATGAAGGGGTTGATGTCCCGGCCACCCGCCTCGATCAGCAGCACGCTGGCAGCGCCCGATTCGGTCAGGCGATTGGCTAACACGCAGCCGGCCGAACCGGCGCCGACGACGATGTAATCTACTTCCTGGCTGGCGTTGCTCATGTCATTCCCTGTGAAGTCGTAGTCGAGGATACCCCGGATTGCATGGTGAACAGGCGGCGCGACAGCAGGCCTTCGCGCGTTTCGATTGCGTCGATAAAGGTACTGGCATCGCCCAGGGTCTGGAAGGCCGTAAAACCACGCTCCAGGAAATCCTGCAACACGCCAAAACCGGCGGCGAGCGCCGCCGGCCGCGCAATGCGCAGTAGCTGGCCGATCCACGGATGTGTCACCACGTCGGCAAGGCGTCGGGCCAGCGATACGATAATTCCAGTTGCCGGGCACGATCGACCTGCCGGTTGGCGGTCCGATAGGCCTCGGCATAGCTGTCAGAATCGACGACTGCCGTTCGCAGCGCGCGCGCCACCGCGCAATCGAGTTCCAGCGACAGCAGCTCCAGGTCCAGCGCGTCGCCTAACACCCGCATCGCTGCGGTCGGCAGTGTCTTCTCGAGTATGCGCCAGGCACGATGCAGCTCGCGGTCGCGCGGCGCGAAATCGTGCGTGCCGTACAGCTCGTCGAGAAAAAATTCGATCGCCGGCCGATGCCTGGGGTCGGCCTGCAGGTCGGCATAGGTCGCGGATAGTCGCGCGGACTGCCAGGCCCGCAGCGCCTGCAGGCGCGCCATCATGTCGGCGTCGCCGGCGAGCGCAGCGACCAGCTGTTGCTTGCGCTGCATTTGTGCGGCAATGCGCTCGCTGAGATCGCGGTCCGCCAGCATCACGACGGCCTCGGCACAAACGGCTGCAGCGCCCGGCGCAGCTCGCGCCACACTCGTGCCGACGTCAGCATGGCGAAATGCCCCAGGCCCGGGAGTGCGAGCGCCTCGGCGCCGGGCAGGCGCATGCTGATGCGCGGCGCTACCAGGTTGTCGTCATGACTGTAAATCGAAATCACCGGCACAGGCGTGACACCCTGCTGGGCCTGGTTCAGGGCCACCAACCAGGACGAGCCAGGCACCATCTGCTTCGGCGCGGTACCGGGCAACAGTCGCGCCAGCTCGCTGCCATGGTGCGGCGTCGCGATCGTGATGAGCGCGGCAAAGTACTCGCGGATCTGCGCTGGCGTCAGGGTCCGCATCGCGGCGCGCGCGACCAGGCCGCCCATGCTGTGCGTGATGACGATGACCGGCCTGGAGTTACAGGTTTTTTGCAAAGCGTCGAGCGTGCGCAAGGCCGATACCGCCTGCACATCGATGGACCCCAGGGTTGGTTCAAGATTGATGGCAACGACCGGCGCAAATCCGGCCGCTAACAACCGGCGGCGGAGGTACGACCACACGGCCCGGTTACAGAGCACGCCGTGCAGCAGCAGCACCGGATTTGACCCGGCGCGGTCATCGTGCCGCTCGCGCTTGCGGGCAAAAGGCTCGAAGGCCATGCGCCACTTCAGCCACCCGAGCGTCCAGAACTCCTGCGCGATGATGCGGGGCGCCCGCAACAGCGACTGAAAAACATCGCGCCGGCCATGCACTCGATCGATGACGACCGCACCGACATAAGTGGCGGCAATCCACAGTGCCTGCCACAGCAAGAAATAAAGGATCCACGCCAGGATCAACGGCACCGCTGTTAGCCAGGACAGCGTGCCTGCCGCCAGCGCCGCCAGCGCGCCCTCGGCGAGCAGCAGCCACTGCCAGAAACGCGCGGTCACGGTCAGCGCCGGGCGGGACGCGCGCGCGCCGACACGACGTGCTCCAGGCGATCGAGCGTGGCACCGAGATGGCGCACCACTTGCCGGGTATCCCGCGCGCGTTGATTGACGGCAGTCGCGAACCGCCGCTTGCTATCCGCCAGCACGTCGTTACGCAGCACCAGACCATGGCGTGCGAGCATGGGCGCCAGTTCGCGCGCCTGGCGGCGCAAATCGCGACGCATGCTTTGGTAGGCATGCTCGACCAGGCGCTGCCGGTCGTTATAACGAAACACGTTGGCGAAAAAGATTCTGCCATCGTCGCGGTCGGGTTCGAACAGCACCTGGTCCGTCTGCGGAAAGCGCGCACGATAACCGGCCATACCCACCTGCATGCGCGACTCGATCAGCGCACGAAACGTCTGCGACAGGATTGTTGGCAATCCGCCCCGCGCGATATTGATGCGCTCGGCTTGCGGCACCAGCGAGCTGTCGAAAGCAACCAGCGGGTTGATACAGATGACCAGGTCGCAGTCATGGTCGAAGGCGAGCGAGGCATTCATGGTGCGAATCAAGGCGCCATCGACGTAGAACTCGCCATCGATCTCAACCGCGGGATACAGGCCCGGCAGCGCAGCGCTCGCCATCGCTGCGCGCGAAATCGGCACATGATCAAAACCCGGCTCGCCGAACCGCACCGACTTGCCGGTATTCAGGTTGGTCGCAACCACGAACAGTCGCTTATGCAGCTGGCGGAAATCGTCCGTGTGCCCGGGCGACTTGAACATCTGTTCGAGAAACTCGCCGACCGGCACGTTGTCGAACAGTGCAGTTGGCAAGGCATTGGCGAGGCTGCCCATCGCGCCGGACCAAACCGCGCGTACGGGATCGCGCGCGTAGTCCTGCAACACGCGACCCAGCAACTGCGGCAGGCGGCTGGCTCGCTTGACGTATTCGACGACCGCTGGCCTGACAAACAGGCTCGGGGCGAATGGGTACAAACTCGATTCGTTGGTAATGAAGACCGCGCCCATGGTCGTCGTGTCGAAGCCATTGGCAAGACCCGCCGCGATCATCGCCCCGGAACTGACGCCGACATAGACGTCGAGTTTGGTCAGGTCGAGGCCATCGACGGCTTCGCTGAGCGCGTGCAACGCACCCAGCTCGAAAAAGGCGCCTAACGGCCCGCCGCCGGCCAGCGCGATACCGATCGAGCCGCCGTGGGTTTTTTTCCGGGCGGCTTGCAGTGTCAACATGGACCGGGTCCTGTTAGCAGCCCCTAGGCGGCACGCCGGACTTTCTTGCGCGCCCGGACGGGCTTCCTGACGGTCTTCGACCTGCCGGCGGACCGCTTGTTAGCAAGCCTGCCGACGCTGTCGGACAGTGACTGGACGCGCCTTGACAGTGACGCAATCTCCTCCGCACTGGGTACGCCGATACGGTTCAGTGCGCGATGGACCCGAGTCTGGAAAATCTTCTCGAGATTGTCGAGCGCGTCATTCGCCTGCGACTGCGCATCCTTGACCCGTGAGCCCACGGTCGACTGCACCTGCTCAAGGGCCGTCTTGACGGCATTGTCGGCCACCTTGCGTGCCTTATCGCTGATGCGCGCACCCTCTTCGAGCAACTGCTCGAACCGCTGCGGTCCCTCCTTGCGGGCGGTGGCCACGGCACCAATGCCGGCCAGCCAGATTTGATGAATCGCTTCGAGCATGTCGCCCTGGGAGATGTCGTGCACCGCCCCCTGGAAACTGGGTTTTTTCGCTTTGGCCATGACTAACACTCCTTTGGTATGACATCCGTAACATCCGCAATGGGCAGCGCCCATCCAAACAGTAGTATCTGGGCATTCTCTCACAGCTGCGATGCGTAGTTTCCGAGGCTGCATCATGAACGTGCGTAAAGTGAAAACTGAAGAATTTGCCGGTAAGAAGCTCACTGACCACTGGGATCGGTTGCACGAAGGCGACTGCGAACCCTGCCCGACCGCCGCGCATCTGTCCACGCTCGCCCGGAAACAATCGACCGTGCGTGCCTGGCTCGAGCAGCAGCACGGGCCCGAGGCGGCCTCGGAGCGCCTGCTGGAGGCCTGGCGGGAATTTCACCACGGCGATTTTCGGGCGGCGATTGCCGCGGGCGAAGCACTCGGCGCGCCGGGCATTACGGTAGCTAACAAGGCCGCCGGCGTCCTTGCGACCTATCAGGAAGCTAACGAATCGCGCGCCCTCGGCCTCCTGCAAAAGGCGGTCGCGCGCGGCGAACGCGCGGCCCGCGAGTGGCCGGACTACGCCAATGCGCATTACATGCTGGCTTTTGTCCTCGGCCGGTACAGCCAGCGCATCTCGATTCTCCAGGCGCTGGCCGAGGGCCATGCGACCAAGGTCCGCAAGGCGCTCGAGCACTGCCTCGAACTCGAGCCCGGACATGGCGACGCGCATATCGCACTCGGAGTGTTCCACGCGGAAGTCGTCGGCAAGCTGGGTTCGCTGGCCGCCGGACTGACTTATAACGCGTCCAGGTCCCAGGCCATCAAGCACCTCGACAAGGCGCTGCAGCTCGCACCGCATTCCGTGATCGCCCGGGTCGAATACGCCCATGCGCTGAGCCTGCTGAACCGTGACAGCGCTGCGCAGCGCGCCAAACTGCTCAAGGCGGCCGTCAAGCTAACACCCATGGATGCCATGGAGCGGCTCGACAGCGAACGCGCACAGCGTGAACTGGCTGCGCTCTAGGGGTCAGGGGTTGGGCGCCAG
>DAIQQI010000206.1:0-576 GCA_036786925.1 Steroidobacteraceae bacterium | reverse complement strand
GAACTGGCTGCGATCTAGAGCCTGTTAACGCTATGAACGACGCTAGGGGTTGGGCGCCAGCGCCAGCAGCGCCAGCAGCAGCAGGTTGTCGAACTCCGGTGCAAACAAGTCCGTCAGCTCAGTGGGATTGTCGATCAGCTCGCGGTCGGCGATGACCCCGAACTGCAGCTTGTCCGCATAAGTAAGAATACTTATGCCGACGCCGATGCTGCCGGACTGCGGCACCCAGAACAGCAGTTGCGAAATCGGCGCGCCCGCCATCGACAACGGTTCACGCGGGCCCGGCACGTTAGATACCACGAGGCTTGCCTTGGAGCTGAAAAGCTCGATCGCCGGTTCCTCGACCTGCAGCGGCAGCCGGCCGAGCGCTGCCAGCAAGCCGTAGGCGACCAGCGGTTGTTTGGATTCGCGCAGTGCCTTCATCGCATCGTGCACCTGGTATAGGCGCTGCAGCGGCCGTGGTTCACCAATCGGCAATTCCAGGAATACCAGGCCGAATTGATTACCGAGCGCGGTGAATGGCTGGTCGGGGGAGCGCAGATTGACCGGCACCGCGGCGCGGACCACCAGATGCTG
>DAIQQI010000205.1:0-5767 GCA_036786925.1 Steroidobacteraceae bacterium | reverse complement strand
GAAGGTGCTGGTGCCGCGGCCGATTTCGTCCATCAGCACCAGGCTGCGGGCGGTTGCGTTGTTGAGTATGTTGGCCGCCTCGGTCATCTCGACCATGAAGGTCGAGCGTCCGCCGGCCAGATCATCCGCCGCGCCGATGCGCGTGAACACGCGGTCCAGCGGCCCGATCTCGGCGCGTTCCGCCGGCACGAAGCTGCCGATGTGCGCGAGGATCGCGATCAGCGCGGTCTGGCGCATGTAGGTGGACTTGCCGCCCATGTTCGGGCCGGTGATGATCAGCATGCGCCGGCGCGCATCCAGCTCCGTGTCGTTCGGCACGAAGGGCTCGCGGCTGAATTTCTCGACCACTGGATGCCGCCCGGCGGTGATGCGCAGCACCGGTTCCGCGACCAGCGTGGGCTCGCTCCAGGTGAGCGCCGCGGCGCGCTCGGCCAGCGCTGCAAACGCGTCGATGTCGGCGATGGCGGCGGCACTGTCCTGCAGCGCCGGCAGCTGTCCGATCAGCAGACCTAACAAAGCTTCGTAGAGTTCTCTTTCGCGCGCCAGTGACTTGTCGCGCGCGCCCAGCACCTTGTCCTCGAAGCTCTTGAGCTCCGGAGTGATGAAGCGCTCGGCGCTCTTGACCGTCTGGCGCCGGTGGTAATCCGCGGGCACGCGCTCCGCCTGGCTGCGGTGGATCTCGATAAAGAACCCCTGCACGCGATTGAAGCCGAGCTTGAGCGACGGGATGCCGGTGCGCTTGCGCTCGCGCGCTTCCAGTTCGAGCAGGAAGGCATCCGTGTCGGCGCTGAGGCGGCGCAGTTCGTCGAGATCGGCGTCGTAGCCCTCCGCGATCACGCCGCCGTCGCGGACAAAGTTCGCCGGCTCGGCGGCGACTGCGCGCTGCAGCAGCAGGAACTCATCGGCATGCTGGCCGATCCGGCTGGTCAGCTGCTGCACGACCGGTGAATCGACGGCCGCCAGCGCGTCGCGTAAATCCGGGATCGCGGCCAGCGACTGGCGCAAACCGACGAGATCCCGCGGTCGCGCGGTGCGCAGCGCCACGCGCGCCAGCACCCGTTCCATGTCGCCGATGCCGCGCAGCGCCGCGCGCACGGCGGCGCCGGCGCTCACCGTATCGCCATGCGCGCCCAGCGCACCGACCGCCTGATAGCGGCTGCGCAGCAGATCCTGGCGCGTGCTCGGCCGGCCTAACAAACGGCGCAGCGCGCGCGAACCCATGGACGTCACCGCAGTGTCCAGCAGCGCCGCGAGGCTGGCATCGGTGCGGCCGGCGAGACTGCTGTCCAGCTCCAGGTTGCGGCGCGTGGCCGCATCGAGCTGCAGCTCATCGCCGTGTTCTTCGACGTGCAGCGCGCGGATATGCGGCAGCGCCGAGCGCTGCGTGTCGCGCACATGCTGCAACAGCGCACCCGCGGCCGCGATCGCGAGCGGCAGCACATCGGCGCCATAGCCGGCGAGATCCAGCGTGCCGAGCTGGTCGGTCAGCAGCCGCGACGCGCTGGCCAGCTCAAACTGCCAGGGCGGGCGCGTGCGCACCAGGCCGCCGTCAAACGCCGGCGGCGTCTGGTGCTCGGCGACCAGCAATTCGGCCGGCCGCAGGCGTTCGAGTTCCGCGGCCAGTGCTTCGACGCCCGAGGTCTGCAGGATGCTGAAGCGCCCGGCCGCGAGGTCCATCCAGGCCAGTCCAAAGCTCTCGCCCTCGCGCCACAGCGCTGCTAACAGAGTCTCGCGCCGCTCCTCGAGCAGCGCTTCATCAGTGACCGTGCCGGGAGTGACGATGCGCACCACCTGGCGCTCGACCGGGCCCTTGGTCTTGCCCGGCTCACCGATCTGCTCGCAGATCGCGACCGACTCGCCCTTGCGCACCAGGCGCCCAAGATAGGTATCGACGCTGTGAAACGGCACGCCGGCCATCGGAATCGACGCGCCCGCGGACTGCCCGCGCGCGGTCAGCGTGATGTCGAGCAATGCCGCCGCGCGGCGCGCGTCGTCATAGAAAAGCTCGTAGAAATCGCCCATCCGGTAGAACAGCAGGACGTCCGGATGCTGCGCCTTGATGCGCAGGTACTGCTGCATCATCGGCGTGTGATCCGCAAAACCGGCGTCGTTCATGCGCTAAGCTTAAAGGATGGCGACGGACAAGGACCTGCAGAGATTGTCGGCGCGCGTGGGCCAGCACCTGCTGGCGGCCGGTGCGCGCCTGGCCACGGCTGAATCCTGCACCGGCGGCTGGATCGCACGCTGCATCACCGACGTTGCCGGCAGCTCGCAGTGGTTCGACGGCGGCTTTGTCACCTATTCCAATGCAGCCAAGCGGCGTGATCTCGGCGTGCCAGGAACCACGCTGGATCGTGCGGGTGCGGTCAGCGAGCTGACGGTGCGCGCCATGGCGCGCGGCGCACTGGATCGTACCGGCGTTGATGTGGCGATCGCGGTCAGCGGCATTGCCGGGCCGGACGGCGCGGTGCCCGGCAAACCCGTGGGCACGGTCTGGTTTGCGGTCGCGCAGCGGCGCGGCAAGGCCATCGAAGTGAGCGCGCGGCTCAAGACGTTCCGGGGGGATCGCGAGCAGGTACGCCGCAAAGCGGTGCAATTCGGATTGAAAATGCTGCTCGAGGTTGCGTTTATACAGTAGTCGGTTTTCGTCACACCTGTATATCGAGTGAACGCCGCGTAAATATTTATTTTAAGCGCAGTTTTGCCTCTTCCATGCGCATGCGCTTGTGATTAAATTCACGCATCGCTCGCGTACTTGAGCGCAGTTCATTCAAGTGAGGTTGAGGCAAATGGATTCACGGCAAATGCAATCAGAGTCGAAGAACATGGACGACAGCAAAAAGAAGGCGCTGGTCGCCGCCCTCGGCCAGATCGAAAAGCAATTTGGCAAAGGTTCGGTCATGCGCCTTGGCGATGCGTCCGCGTCATATGACGTCGAGGCCATTTCCACCGGCTCGTTAGGCCTCGACATCGCCCTCGGTATCGGCGGCCTGCCCAAGGGGCGCGTGGTCGAAATCTACGGCCCGGAATCCTCGGGCAAGACCACGCTGACGCTGCAGGTCATTGCCGAGGTGCAGCGCAATGGCGGCACCGCGGCGTTCGTCGACGCGGAGCACGCCCTCGACCTGGCGTACGCCGAGAAGCTGGGCGTCAACGTCAACGACCTGCTGGTGTCCCAGCCGGACACCGGCGAGCAGGCGCTCGAGATCACCGACATGCTGGTGCGCTCCGGCGCGGTCGACCTCATCGTCATCGACTCGGTCGCGGCACTGACCCCCAAGGCCGAAATCGAAGGCGAAATGGGCGAGATGCAAATGGGTCTGCACGCGCGTCTGATGTCCCAGGCACTGCGCAAGCTCACCGGCAACATCAAGCGCTCCAATTGCATCGTCATCTTCATCAACCAGATCCGCATGAAGATCGGCGTCATGTTTGGCAGCCCGGAAACCACCACCGGCGGCAACGCGCTCAAGTTCTACGCCTCGGTGCGTCTCGACATCCGCCGCATCGGCGCGATCAAGTCCGGCGAGGAAGTCACCGGCAATCTGACCCGCGTCAAAGTCGTCAAGAACAAGGTCGCGCCGCCGTTCCGCGAGGCCGAGTTCGAGATCATGTACGGCGCCGGCATTTCGCGCGAAGGCGAGATCATCGAGCTGGGCTCGACGCACAACATCATCGACAAGTCGGGCTCCTGGTACGCCTACAAGGGCGAGCGTATCGGCCAGGGCAAGGACAACACGCGGGACTACCTGAAGCAGCACCCGGCAATTGCGCGCGAAATCGAAGACCAGATCCGCGCGAAACTGTTGGTCCCCAAAGGCGGCGCCAAACCGGCCGACGGGGAGGCGAGTTCCGACGTCGTGCAGTTCCCCAAGGGTGGCCGGTGAGCGAGGCTGGCCGATAAGCCAGCGCTGGCCAGCATTGGTTTGCCAGCATTGGCCAGCATTGGACTGAAAGCTCCATTCAAGCGCAAAAAGTCGGAGCGCAAAGACCTGAGCGAGCCAGCGGCCGTGCAAACGGCCCTGGCCACTCTGCTCGCCCGGCGCGACTACGCCATCGCCGAAGCTGAGGCCAAGCTCATCGAGCGGGGGGCGCCGCCCGAGGTCGCGGCGGCCGTGGTGGCGGACTTTGCCGCCCGCGGCTACCTGAACGACAGTCGCTACGCCGAAAAATACCTGAGTTATGCCGCCCGCAGCGGCCATGGCCCGGTGCGGATTGCGCGTGACCTGCGCGAACGTGGCGTCAGCAATGAGGCCATTGCGCTGGCCATGGACCATGGACCCGATTGGCGCGCGCTGTGCGAGGACCTGCGGCAGCGGCGCTTCGGGCCGGACGCGCCGGCCAGTTGGGCGGAAAAAGGCCGTCAGGCCAGATTTTTGCAGTACCGGGGCTTTTCATCGGATCATATGCGGCTGGCCGTGAGGCCAGACCCGGATGAACCAGACCCTACTGCAGAATAATGACTGAACCCAAACCCGGCGCCAGCCCTGCGCCCAAAAATCCGCCCTTCATGAGCGCGGCCGATGTGCGTCGCGCCTTTCTCGAGTTTTTTCGTGAGCGCGGCCATGCGGTCGTGCCTTCGAGTTCACTGATTCCCGGCAACGATCCGACGCTGCTGTTTACCAACGCCGGCATGGTGCAGTTCAAGGACGTCTTCCTCGGCAAGGACCAGCGCGACTACGTCCGCGCAGTCTCGAGCCAGCGTTGCGTACGCGCGGGCGGCAAGCACAACGATCTGGAGAACGTGGGCTACACCGCGCGCCATCACACCTTCTTTGAAATGCTGGGTAATTTTTCCTTCGGCGATTATTTCAAGCGCGAGGCGATCCGCTTCGCCTGGGACTTCGTCACCAAGGTGTTAGGCCTGCCGCCGGAGCGGCTCTGGGTCACAGTGTTCCGCGACGACGATGAAGCGGCCGACATCTGGATCCGGGAAATGGGCGTGCCAGCCGGGCGGCTGACGCGCATGGGCGAGAAGTCGAATTTCTGGGCGATGGGCGACACCGGGCCCTGCGGCCCCTGCAGCGAGATTTTCTACGATCACGGCGCGCAAATCGCCGGCGGCCCGCCGGGCACGCCGGATGAAGATGGCGACCGCTTTGTCGAGATCTGGAATCTCGTGTTCATGCAGTACGACCGCGCCGCCGACGGCAAGCTGGTACCGCTGCCCAAACCCTCGGTCGACACCGGTGCGGGCCTCGAACGCCTGTCGGCCGTCATGCAGGGCGTTCACAGCAATTACGACATCGATCTTTTCCGCAAGTTGTTAGCTGCCACAGCGGCGCTGGCGAACACGGCAGACGCGCAGAATCCCAGCCTGCGCGTCATCGCGGATCACATCCGCGCCTGCAGCTTCCTGATCGTCGACGGCGTGACGCCGTCGAACGAAGGCCGGGGCTATGTCCTGCGGCGGATCATCCGGCGCGCAATCCGCCACGGCTACAAGCTCGGCATCCAGGACGCGTTTTTCTACAAGCTGGTGAAGACGCTGGATGAAGAAATGGGCGCGGCGTTCCCGGAACTGAGCGCGGCGCGCGCGCATGTGGAGCGCGTGCTGCGCCAGGAAGAGGAGCAGTTTGCGCGCACGCTCGCCACCGGCATGCTGCTGCTGGACGGAGCGATCGCGAAGCTGGGCGCTCGCAAAATCATCGACGGCGAGACCGTTTTCAAACTGTATGACACCTACGGTTTTCCAGCGGACCTGACCGCCGATGTCGCGCGCGAACGCGGCAACGTGGAAGTCGTGAAGCTGCTGGAAAGATTTGAA
>DAIQQI010000204.1:0-5767 GCA_036786925.1 Steroidobacteraceae bacterium | reverse complement strand
GGTGGCGCTCGAATCGATCGCGACGCCGTCCAGGCTGCGCAGGATGTCGCCGACCTTGATGCCGGCATGCGCGGCGACCGAATCTTCACTGACCTGGATGACCTTGCTCGGCTCCTTGCCGAGCTTGCCCATCAGCGACACGCCTAACACCGGCAATGTCGGCCCGGCGCTGAAAGGCACGCCCCAGATGAAGTTGGCATAGGACGCACTCACGGTTGTCACCGGTTTGCGGTCCTTGTCCTTGACCATCACCGGGATCAGGGACGCGATGCGGCCCTTGAAGTGCGCCTTGAGCTGCCGTTCGGCGCCCAGGCCGTAGGCGACATGGCCGGAGCCGATCAGCACCACCACGATCGCGCGCGGATCATCGGGCTTCGGCAGCGCCTGGCCCGCGTTCCAGCCCATCGCTGAATCCCAGGTGACCTGCGCCTGGTACAGGCTTTCGAGCTGCTCCGGGGGCATCTTGCTGTGCAGCGCGTCGTCGGGATCGAAATACGCACGGAACAGCTGGCGGTGCTCGGCGTTCGTAATGTCGATGCTGGGCGGCATGCGCGCGCGTGACGCGGGGTCCAGGCCGTCGAGGCCCTTGCTGCGCACGGTCTTGACCACATCGCGCGGCGCGTTGATGCCGATCAGCGGCAGGCGCTTATCGCGCGCGAACTGAAAAATCTCGCGGTAGTAACCCCAGTGATGCGACCAGGTTCCGTACCAGTCGGACTGGTCGAGAAACTGCTGCTCGGTCAGCTTGCCGCGCGACCAGGCCGCCAGCGCCGGTGGCTGGGTCCACGGAAACATCTCGAGTCCGATGATGACTTTGCGCCCCGCCGCATGCAGCGCCTGGATCGCGCGCAATTCAACCTCGTGGAAACTGGCATCGGTGTGCTGCTCGCCGATGAACAGCACGCGGGCGTCGGCCAGCCGCCGCGCCATCTCCGCGGCGGTGATCAGCTCGCCGGTCGCGGTGTCGGTCACCGCGTCCGGCACCACCGGCGCCTTGCGCTGCGCGCGCGCCGGGTCGCCGATGGCCAGTTGCTGCGGATCCACCGGCGCAGCTGTCTGCGCCGGCACGACGTTGACAGCTAACAGACCCGCCAGAAACAACGCGGGACGCGCCGCCATCAGAACTTCACCGCTGCCGACAAGCCGATCTGCCGCGGCAGTCGGTTCATACCGAAGAACGCGCGCAGGCTCTGGTTGGTCGCATCGGTGAAGCGGCTCGCCGACACGACGCTGTCTTCATCGGTCAGGTTCTTGCCCCACAGCGTGACAACGTAGCGCTCGTTGCTGAGGCCCAGGTTGGCACTCAGCAGCGTCGCCTCGCCTGTGTAGGCGAGGTTGTCGACCTGCACATAACGCTTCGAGGTGTAGGACACGTTGGCGCCCATGCTGACATTCCAGTCATTGCTGAGCGGGCGCGCGTAGTCGACGCCCATGTTGACGTTGTGCTCGGGCACACGCGGCAGCTTGCGGCCGACGATCGAGCCGTAGGCGCCGAAGTACAGCGTGCCGGTGTCGTTATGGCAGATGACCGTGGCCGGCGTGATGGTCAGCGGATTGGCGGCCCGAATCGCCGCGACCACCGGTATGTAGGCCGGCGCGAGGCCGCGCGAGCAATCCAGCTGGCCGTTGTCGGCCACGTCGGCTAACACGCCTTCGTTGGCATCGACGCCTTCCTTGATCTTGCTCTTGGTGTAGCTGTAGTTGAACGACAGGTTGAGGCCCTGGACCGACGCCGGTGAAAAGGCCATCTCGAGCTCGAGGCCCTGGATCTCGACCTTGCCGACATTCTTGATAACCGTGCTCGGAGTTCCATCGGCGTAGACCACGGAATCCGTCAGTTGATAGCCCTTGATCTCATTGCTGAAGATCGCCGCGTTCAGCAGCAGCCGGTTATCGAGGAACTGGTTCTTGGTGCCGAGTTCGATGCTGGTGACCTTCTCTTCGTCAAAAGTCCCATAGCCGATGGCCTCGGCGCGGAAGCTGTTGAGGCCGCCGGGCTTGGTGCCCTTGGCAACGTTCAGGTAGACGTTGTGCGCACCGCTGAAGTCATAGCGCGCGGTGAAGCGTGGCGTGAACGAATCGAACGTGCCCTGCTGATACGGCACCACGGAGCGCGAGCTGAACGGCGCGGTCTCGACCAGCGTCGTCAGGTAGGCAATCGAATTCTGGTTGCCTGGCAGGCGTTCCTGCTTCTCGCGGGCCGCGCGCGCTTCGAGGCCCAGCTCGAGGTTGTCGAGTGCTTTCCAGCTGACGCCGGCAAACACCGCGGTGTTCTCGACCTTGGAATGGGCGTCGCTGTCCTCAAAGGTCGTCCAGACGTTGGCGGTGCTGTCGAAGGCGACGATCGCGGAGTTGGTCGAGGTCGCGCGACGGACGACTGACGTGCAGTTGGCAAAACCGGCGCGATTCTGGAAGAACGTGCTGCAGGCGGCCTGCATGCGCGCCTGCAACACGCCGAGCGACTGCTGCAATTGCGCGCCCCAGGTGGCGACTGGCGTCTGCTTGGCGGTGCTGTCCGCGCGCGAATCGAAATAGTACAGGCCTGCCAACGCGTCCCAGCGATCGCGCTGCCAGCGCAGGCGCAGCTCGTGACTCATGTCGCGAGTGCGGCCGGCCCCCACCGAGGAGAAGTTCGCGGCCGGCGCGCCGGTCGACACGGCGTATTCATACTGCCCGGCCGGCGTGCCCGCGACAGTGCGCGGCCTGAGGCCGACCGACGAGGTCATGAAGGGACCATACGAAGTCGACTGGTAGTCGAAATCGTACGCGCTGTCCGACTTCTCGCGATTGAAGCCGGCGACATAGGTGCCGGTCAGGTTTTCACTGAACTTGTAATTCAGGGTTAGCGAAGCTAACAATTTCTGGTTGCCGATGTGCGGCGTGACACCGAGTGAGCGCGCCGCGTCCACGTCGAGCCGTCGCGCCTTGATCTCGCCACTGTAGTAGCGATTCGCGCCCAGATACACCGATCCGCCACCGTTCGCGACCGGGAAGAACTGGTCGCCGGTCACCGACGGGCGCCGGTTGCCGTTGTCAGGATAGATGTTGTTCTGCTGGTAGCCCTGCAGGAACAGCGCCGGCGGGCCATCGTCCTGGCGGGTGACCATCACCCGGGTCCGCATGTCGAGTCGGTCGCTGGGTGTCCAGTAGGTCGAGAAATTGAAGGACTTCGATTCTTCGTCGCCCAGTTTCTGGCCATCGAACTTGTTGCGCCACAGGTCGTTGGTCACGCCCTCGCGTTCGTACCAGGTTCCAGACAGTCCGATCCCAAATGTATCGGCCAGCGGGCCGCTGTAGGACACCGACAGGCGCTTCTGGCCGAACTGCGCGTATTCGATCTTGGCGTTGCCGGCCGCCGTCTGCCCTGGCGCCTTGGTCGTGATCAACATCGCGCCGGAATAAGTGTTGCGGCCATGCAATGCGGACTGTGGACCTTTGACCACCTGCAGCGACGACACCGACTCCAGGTCGAGATCGAGCAGCGTGCCCGTGTAATAGACGTCATCGATGAAATACGCGACGCCCGAGTCGCCGAGGATGGTCGACTGGCCGCGCATGATCGGCCGGTCCGACAAACGGCCGAAGTCGGAATCGAACGTGAAACCCGTTGTGTGCTTGGCGAGCTCGTCCACCGAGGTGACGTTGAGGCGCTCGATCGTTTCACCGGAGAACACGGCGACCGCCATCGGCACGTCCTGCAGGCGCTCGGATTTCTTGCGCGCGGTGACGATAACTTCGTCGAGATCGGCTTCTTCGCCACTGGCGCCGGACTGACCCTGGGCGTAGGCCGCCGGGCCTGCCGCCAGGATTGCCAGCGCGGCAACGGCGCCGAGAAAAGCACTGCGGCTTGAGCCACTATATGAATTATCCATGGTCCCCTCCGATAAGATTAAGTCCAAGAATACAGCGGTTGCTCTGGCTTGACCGCCTATTTGAGCGGCGTATTCACTGGCAGAACAGCAAGATTGAGAATGATTCTCAATCGTGGGGCCGGTCCGCAAGGGCCTTTTGTTAGCTCGCCGGCGCCTGTCGCAGCCGGATATGCAGTTCGCGCAGCTGCTTTTCGCTGACCTCGGTCGGTGCATCGGTCAGCGGGCAGGCCGCCGTCTGCGTCTTCGGGAAGGCGATGACATCGCGGATGTTGTCGGCGCCGGACATCAGCATGGCGAGGCGGTCAAGGCCAAAGGCGATGCCGCCATGCGGCGGCGCGCCGAACTTGAGCGCATCCAGCAGGAAGCCGAACTTGCGGCGCGCTTCCTCGGCTTCGATGCCTAACAAATCGAACACCACGGACTGCAGCTCCTGGCGATGGATACGCACGCTGCCGCCACCAATTTCGGAGCCATTGAGCACCATGTCGTAGGCCTTGGCGATCGCGCCGCCCGGATTGGCGCGCAGCGCCTCGGGATCGAGATTCGCCGGCGACGTGAACGGATGATGCATCGCGGCCCAGCGCTTGCCGTCCGCGTCCCACTCGAACATCGGGAAGTCCACCACCCATAGCGGCGCCCAGCCCTGGCGCAGCAGCCCCAGGTCCGCGCCGATCTTCAGGCGCAATGCACCTAACGCATCAGCCACGACCTTGGCGCTGTCGGCGCCGAAGAAGATGAGGTCGTTGTCGGCCGCAGCGGTGCGCTCGAGGATGCCAGCTAACGCGGCGTCGCTCAGGAACTTGATGATCGGCGACTGCAGGCCCTCGCGGCCCCTGGCCCGATCGTTGACCTTGATGTAGGCAAGGCCCTTGGCGCCATAGCGCGCCACATAGGCGGTCGCGTCGTCGATTTCCTTGCGTGTCAGCTTGCCGCCGCCCGGCACGCGCAGCGCGGTGACGCGACCCGCCGGATCTTTTGCGGGTCCCGAGAACACCTTGAAATCGCAGTCTTTCACCAGGTCGGCAATGTCGACCAGCTCCAGATCGACTCGCAGGTCGGGCTTGTCCGAGCCATAACGGCGCATCGCATCCGCATAGCTCATGCGCGGGAACGGCTTGGGCAGATCGACATTCACGACGGACTTGAAGATGTGGCGGATCAGACCCTCCATCAGGTCCATGATGTCGTTCTGCGGCAGAAAGCTGGTTTCGATATCGAGCTGCGTGAAGTCGGGCTGGCGATCGGCGCGCAGGTCTTCGTCGCGGAAACAGCGCACGATCTGGTAGTAGCGATCGAAGCCGGAAACCATCAGCAGCTGCTTGAAGATCTGCGGCGACTGCGGCAGCGCGAAGAACTTGCCGGGCTGGGTCCGCGACGGCACCAGGTAGTCGCGCGCGCCCTCGGGCGTCGCCTTGGTCAGCATCGGCGTCTCGATATCGATGAATCCCGCGTCATCGAGATACGAGCGCATCGCACGGGTGATGGCATGGCGGCGCATCAGGCGCTGCTGCATGACATCGCGGCGCAGGTCGAGGTAGCGGTACTTGAGCCGTACTTCCTCGCTGACTTCCTCATCGAGCTGGAACGGCAGCGGTTCGGAGCGGTTCAGCAGTTCGATCTCCTGCGCGAGCAGCTCGATCTGGCCGGACGCGAGTTCTTTGTTAGCCGTGCCGGCGGGCCGCAGCCGCACCTTGCCGACGATGCGCACGACAAACTCGTTGCGCAGCTTTTCGGCGGTCGCAAAGACCTCGGGCGTGTCCGGGTCCACCACCACCTGCACGAGCCCGCTGCGGTCGCGCAGATCGATGAAGATCACGCCGCCATGGTCGCGGCGGCGATGCACCCAGCCCGCGACCGCCACGCTCTGCCCGCTCAGGGACTCATTCACCTGACCG
>DAIQQI010000473.1:0-1756 GCA_036786925.1 Steroidobacteraceae bacterium | reverse complement strand
CGGGTCTTGCTAACAAGGAAACCTGCGGCGGCGCGCAGACCGGAGAACTCGATCCGGACGCGCATCCTGCGCTGCAGGAACTGGTGCATGCGGTGGTCGGAAGCCCTGGCACAAAAACGGTTGCGGCGCTGAGTCATCTGCGATTGTGGGCGACGGTGTTGCCGGCTGGCGGCTACCAGGTACCGCATCATCACGCGCAGGCTTTGACCAGCACTGTGTTCTGGGTGGAAGTGCCGCCGGCGATCGCCGGGACTGACCACCAGGACGACGCCGGAGCGATCGAGTTCGGACGGCCACCGGTGCGATTGCACTGCCAGCGGCCGCCGCTGCTGCGCATGATTCGGCCGCAACCGGGGATGCTGCTGCGCTTCCCGTCGTGGTTCTGGTATTGCACGCGGCCGTTCGCCGGCAGCGGTGAGCTGATCAGCGTGACGTTCAATCTCCGCTAACAGCCGGCCAGCAGTTCCAGCGACCGCAGTTTCGCGGCCTGGTCGAAGATGCCGGTCACGACCATGAGCTCATCGGCTCCGGTCTCCTCAATTAGCTTGTCCAGGCCGGCGCGTACCATCGCGGGGGAGCCCACCACGGCCACGCGCAGCATCTGCGACGCCATCTGCTTCTCAATCGGCGTCCAGAAGGTTTCGATATCGTCGATCGGCGGCCTTTGCAGGCCGCGCGCGCCCCGGTGCAGCAGCGCATACGCCTGCTGGACGGACGTGAACAGGCGGCGCGCCTCCGCATCGGTGTCGGCCACGATCACGTTGACACCGATCATCGCGTAAGATTTCTGCAGTGCTTCGGATGGCTGGAATCTCTGCCGGTACATCTTCAGCGCCGCATGCAGCGCATCCGGCGCAAAGTGCGACGCAAACGCATACGGCAGGCCTAACGCGGCTGCCACCTGGGCGCCGTACAGGCTCGAACCCAGGATCCACAGCGGCACCTTGAGCCCGGCGCCGGGCACCGCGCGCACCTGCTGACCGGGTTGCAAGGGCCCTAACAGCGCTTGCAGCTCCTGCACGTCGTCCGGAAAGAACTCGGCGCTGCGCGGGTCGCGGCGCAGCGCCTGCACCGTGATCTGGTCGGTGCCAGGCGCGCGGCCGAGCCCAAGATCGATGCGCCCGGGATACAGCGATTCCAGGGTCCCGAACTGCTCCGCGATCACCAGCGGCGAGTGGTTGGGCAGCATGATTCCGCCGGCCCCGATGCGAATGGTCCGTGTGCCACCGGCGAGAAAGCCGATGACGACCGACGTGGCGGCGCTCGCGATGCCAGGCATGTTGTGATGCTCGGCGACCCAGAAGCGCCGGAAACCGAGCCGCTCGGCCTGCTGCGCCAGCTCGAGGCTGCGATGCAGCGCATCGCGCGGCGTCATGCCCTCGGGAACCGGAACCAGGTCGAGTATGGAAAGCGGCCGCATTTACCGTGGCGCTACCTGCGCCAAAAAACGCCGGTGAACAGCACCAACACGCTGAAAATCTCCAGTCGACCTAACAGCATCGCGGCCGTGCATACCCAGGTCTGAAAGTCGCTCAGCGACGCATAGTTATGCGACGGCCCGACGGCAGCGAGGCCTGGCCCAGTGTTATTAATAGAGGAAACTATCGCGGAAAAAGCCGTATCGAGATCGACGCCGGACAGCAGCATTGCAAAGGTAAGCGTCACGATGGTGAAGAAGTAGAGAAATATGAAAGCCAGCACCGAATAGGCGATGCGATCCGGGATGACCTGCCCACCGATGCGTACTGGCGCAACC
>DAIQQI010000472.1:0-1764 GCA_036786925.1 Steroidobacteraceae bacterium | reverse complement strand
GTGGCGGTCGCCACCCGATGCCGAGACCGCGCGAGTTGTGCTGGCGGGCTCGGCCCTGTGGTGGCTGCTGGCACTGCTGTGGATTGTGCTGGCGCCGGGACGCGGTCACCCCGTGCTGACAGCGCTGGCCTGCCTGCTGTCGCTGGCGCCGCTGTGGGTGGCGGTGGCTGTGCTGCGTGGTCCGGATCGGCACGGTGCCTGGATCCTGTTGTCAGCATTGGCGATCATCGTGGCCGCCGACACGGGCGCCTATTTTGCCGGGCGCGCATTTGGCCGCGTCAAGCTGGCGCCGCAAGTCTCTCCGGCCAAGACCTGGGAGGGCGTGATCGGCGGTTTGTTAGCATCGGCGGCGGTGGCCTGGGCGGCGGCCGCGTGGTTCGGCTGGTCGGTGCAACAGGTATTGCTGCTTTCCGTGACGGCGGCCGGCCTGTCCGTGGTCGGCGATCTGCTGGAAAGCAAGATGAAGCGGCAGGCGGGCGTCAAGGACAGCGGCCATCTGTTTCCGGGTCACGGCGGCGTGTTAGATCGGATCGACAGCCTGGCCGCCGGCCTGCCGCTGCTGGCGCTCGGCTTCGGCTGGTTTGGCTGGCTGGCATGAGCCGTTCACCATGAAAGGCATTGCGATTCTCGGCTCCACCGGCTCGATAGGCTGCAGCACGCTGGAGGTGCTGGCGCTGCACCCGGAGCACTATCGTGTGGTCGCCCTCGGCGCCTGGCGCCGCGATGAGTTGCTGTTCGAGCAGGTGCGCAGATTTGCGCCGGAATTTGCGGTCATGGCCGATGAATCCGCGGCCGCACGCCTGGCGGAGCGACTGCGTGGCAGCGGCAGCCGCACCCAGGTGCTGGCAGGCGCAGAGGCATTGGCCGGGATCGCCGCACTGGCGAGCGTCGAGCAGGTCATGTGCGCCATCGTCGGCGCCGCCGGCCTGCCGTCGACCCTGGCGGCGGCGCGCGCCGGCAAGCGCATCCTGTTAGCTAACAAGGAAGCGCTGGTCATGGCCGGCGAGCTGCTGCTGGAAGCAGTGCGGCGCGGTGGCGGCGAACTGCTGCCGATCGACAGCGAGCACAACGCGATATTCCAGTGCCTGCCGCTCGGCACCCGCTGCGGCGTGGCGCCGTCGGGACTCAGGCGGATCATCCTGACAGGATCGGGCGGACCGTTCCGCGACTGGACACAGGCGCAGATCGATGTGGCGACACCCGCGCAGGCGATCCGTCATCCGAACTGGTCGATGGGCCCCAAGATCTCGGTGGACTCGGCAACCATGATGAACAAGGGCCTCGAGTTCATCGAGGCGCGCATGCTGTTCGGTGTCAGCGCCGAACAGATCGAGGTCGTGCTGCATCCGCAGAGCGTGGTGCACTCGATGGTGGAGTACCTGGACGGGTCGCTTTTGGCCCAAATGGGGACTCCGGACATGCGGACCCCCATCGCCCAGGCACTCGCCTGGCCCGAGCGGATGGCTTCCGGTGTAAAATCGCTCGATTTGGTGGCTGCCGGGCGGCTCGACTTCCTGCCGCCCGACCCGACGCGTTTCCCCTGTTTGCCCCTGGCGCAGCAGGCAGCTCGCACGGGCGGGCTGGCGCCAGCTATTTTGAACGCGGCGAATGAGGTAGCGGTGCAGGCATTCCTGGACGGACAAATGAACTTTGGCGGCATACCGGCGGTCATTGACAAGGTCATGCAACAAGCCGCGATCGGCCGCCTCGAAACACTCGAAGACGTAATCGCGGCCGATGACGCGGCGCGGCGTGCTGCCCGTC
>DAIQQI010000471.1:0-1766 GCA_036786925.1 Steroidobacteraceae bacterium | reverse complement strand
GACCCAATTTGCGCCGCGCCTCCACCCGCAGCCGCTCCACCAGCGCCGCGGCCGCCTGGTCGGCGCCGGACTGCAACGCCCCCCGCGTATCGGTCGCAAACACCGCCGAACGTCCCCCGGGGCGCGGCAGGCCGCGTGCCCGCCTCGCAATACCCGCCGTGTCGGCTAACAACGCAGCCGCCATCAGCCTGCGTCCGGGAACGATGACGCCGCCCAGGTGACGGCCGGCCGGGTCGACCAGGTCGACCGTCAGCGCAGTGCCGGCGCCAACCACCAGCAATGATCGCCGGCCGAGCCCGAGGGCACGCGCACCTAACATCGCCGCCCATCGATCAGCGCCGAGCCGCCAGGCCTCCCGATAGCCGTTGCGCAGGCCGAGCTGCTCGCGGCGACTTTGCAATCGCCGGGCCGGCAGTCCCCGCCGGCGCAGCTGGCTGAGCAGCGCAACTGTCATGGCCGGCGCAGCGACACTGACGCAGCAGGCCGAGTCGACGCCGCCCATGGCCTTCGCCAGCGGTCCGCGCAGTACGCCGCCCAGGCGGCCGTCGTGTTCCATGGCCTGCTGGCGCGACAGCCGGCCACCGGCTGCGATGGCCCATTTGACCCGGGAATTGCCGATATCCAGTAGCAGGCAGCGCGTCATCCGGCCTGCCCCCGATCCGGCCTGACACTGACCTCACCCGCGACCACGGCCGTGCGGCCTGACGTGGTGTCCAGCAGCAGCGCGCCGGACTCGTCGATCCCACCGGCGCGCCCCTGCAATACGCGGCCCGCACTTTCCACCTGGACCTGCCGGCCTAACAAGGCGTCATGCTCGCGCCAGCGTGCCTGGAAGGGCGCCAGCCCCTGGTTCAGAAACAGCGTGATGTCATCGAGGCAGTGCTCGAGCACGCGCGCCGCCAGCGTGTTGCGGTCATCGCGCAGCCCCAGCGAGCGCAGATCCCCGGCCAGCACGCCTTCGCGTTCCAGCGCCGCCAGCATCGCTTCCGGCAACGCGACATTCAGCCCGATGCCACAAACTACCCAGGCCGGGCCGCCGGCCTCGGCACGCAGCTCGGTCAGGATGCCGCCGATCTTGCGCGCTCCGCTGACCATGTCGTTAGGCCACTTGACCGCCAGCGGCTGCGCGCCGGCCGCCGTCAATGCCGACAGAACCGCCAGGCCCACCACCAGCGTCAGGCCGCCGAAGTCGCGTGGCAGTGCATCGACGCCGAAGCCGAGCGACATGCTGAGCCCGCTGCCGAGCGCGGCCTGCCAGGCGCGCCCGCGCCGCCCGCGGCCGGACTGCTGGTTCTCAGCTAACAAGACACGCAGCAAGCCGGGCCGGGTGGCGCTTCTTTCCAGCATCAGGCTGTTGGTGGAGCCGGCGGACCACAGCACTTCGCAATCCTCGATCCGCGCCCGGTGCGCCGGGGGCAGCTGCGACAGGATGCCCGGCGCGGACAGCGGCGCTACCGGCTGCGCAAGGTGGTAGCCGCGATTCGGTACGGCCAGCACCGGCAATCCCAGCTGGCGCAGGTTCTCGATGGCCTTCCAGATGCCGCCACGGGTCACGCCATGGGCGGCCGCCAGGTTGGCGCCGGAATGCAAGCCGCCATCGGCGAGCGCGGCAAACAGTGCGCGTACCAACGGCTCCGGGCCGGGTGCGGATGACATCAGCGGATTATTCAACCTAACAAACGCCCCAGCAACCACAGACGACGGGAACGCGGCTCCTGCCCGGCCCGCATCCGCCGGATATTGCTGCGGTGGGTGAAAATGACGAA
>DAIQQI010000203.1:0-5804 GCA_036786925.1 Steroidobacteraceae bacterium | reverse complement strand
AGCGGTTCTGGATGATGCGGCCTTCGTGCTCGGTGATCGAACAGAACGTGCAGCCACCGAAGCAGCCGCGCTGGATGGTCACCGAAAACTTGATCATCTTGTACGCTGGAATTTTCGCATCGCCATAGGCCGGATGAGGCCGGCGGCGGTACGGTAACTCGTAGACAAAATCCATTTCCGGCGTGGTCAGCGGAATCGGCGGCGGGTTCAGCCAGACATCGAGATCGCCGTGACGCTGCACCAGCGCGCGCGCATTGCCCGGATTCGACTCCAGATGCAGGATGCGCGATGCATGCGCGTACAGCACCGGATCGTCGCGCACCTGCTCGAAAGCAGGCAGGCGAATGACACTGCGCCCGCGGTCTTCATTGCGCGCGCCGCGCGCGAACCGCACCACTTTTTCGACAACCGCCGGCGGCGCATCGCTGGCCGCCGCTTTGCCAGATGTGGGCTGCATCGCATACGGATCCTGCGGCGGATTGAGCGGACCCGGCGCATCGAGATGCGTCGAGTTGATCTCGATCCAGTCCGCGGGCAGTCCACGCCGGATAAATGAAGTCCCACGCAGGTCGGTGATCTCCTCGATCCCCTCACCCGCATCCAGGCGGGTCGCGATGTCGACAATCTGGCGCTCGGCATTGCCGAACACCAGCAGGTCCGCCTTCGCATCTAACAAAACAGAGCGCCGGACTTTCTCCGACCAGTAATCGAAGTGCGCGATACGCCGCAGGCTGGCTTCGATGCCGCCGATGACCACCGGCACGTCGCGCCAGGCTTCGCGCACGCGTTGCGAGTAGACAATGACCGCGCGATCGGGCCGGCGGCCGCTCTTGCCTTCCGGCGTATAGGCGTCGTCGCTGCGGATGCGCCGGTCCGAGGTGTAATGATTCACCATCGAATCCATGTTGCCCGCGGTGATGCCGAAGAACAGGCGCGGCCGGCCTAACGCCTTGAAGGGCTCGGCCGAATGCCAGTCCGGCTGCGCGATCATGCCGACGCGAAAACCGTGCGCTTCGAGCAGGCGTCCGACCAGCGCCATGCCGAAACTCGGGTGATCGACGTAGGCATCGCCGGTCACCAGGATCACATCGCAGCTGTCCCAGCCAAGCGCATCCATCTCGGCCCGCGACATGGGCAGGAATGGCGCAGACGTCCCCACCTTGCGGTGGGGTGTGCTGGCGCTCGTTGCGATATCCGGAGCAGTTTGCATGGCGCACTGCGCCCGGATGACCTAACAGCCGGGCGACTTTGTTATTTTGCCGGCGCCGGTTTCTGTGTCTTCGCGTAATTTTCCAGCGACGACAGCGATGGCCCGTAGTCGGAGTCCGGGGCGGTCAGGTACTTGGCGCGCTCCTCGGTGCTGTCGAGCCAGGTACGCAGTTCCTGCGACATGTGGCCCGGGTCATCGGCGCCCGTGAAATCGACCATGTAGAGCGTGTGGCCCGGGCGCGTGCCCATCAGCATCCACGGCAACCACGGCGTGACACGGGACCAGCAGCCCGAACACGGCACCTGCGTGAGGTTCGGATTCTTCATGTCCTTCGCATTGATGTAGTAGCGGTACAACTCCGACACCTGCACCATCGGGCCTGCGGACTCGCGCGGCCATTTGTCCGGCTGCAGCGCGTTAGGATAATAAAGGTGGATATCGGTGGTCAGGTGCAGCATGTTGCCCTTGACCGACCACGGCAGGATCAGCGGAATCTTCGGCGGCTTCTCGGTATTGAGACCGCCGAAGCTCGGCGGATCCGGATAGAACTGCGTGATGTTGTAATTGAACGGGTCGTTCATGATCGGCACGACGCGCACGGTTTCGTTGGTGTACGGGTTGTCCCAGGTTTCGAGAATCGGTCCCGGGCCTTTCGGCGTCCATTGGCGATAGACCACAACTTCGCGCAGCAATTTGCGAAAACCTTTTTCGGTGACGGTGTCGCTGATCTTGTTCTCGTAGGGGATCAGCCGGCAGGCCGAAAATCCTTCCATCCAGAACAGCGGTTTGACTTTCTCACCGGGCACCACCGCCATCACGGGGCCGCCGAGCCAGCCATAGCGGGTCTTGGTGATGTCGAGGTCGCCCTGCAGGCGACAATAGGCGTCGCGGTTCCACTCCGGATCCATGAAATTGAACGTGTTGTTGAACTTGATCCTGGGCGCCGCGGGCCTGGCGGCCTTCGCACCCGCGGCGGGTGCGGTCGCGCCCTGCGCGTTGTTAGCTAACAAAGCGCCGGCCGCGCCGAGGCCCGTGGCCATCTGCAACAGGTTGCGGCGACTCAGATCCTTGTTCTCTGGCTTGCTCATCATTCACTCCTCGATGTCGTCCACGAAAAAACTCTGGCCACATCCCTGGTCGCGGCGTCCAACCGACTCACAGCGCAACAGGGTTTCGGGCCGGCCACCAGCGCCATCGTTGTCGATGCACACCCGGACGGAAACCAGATAGGGCCGCCGCCGGTGCTGCGGATTGACCGAGGCGAGATTCTTACACATAAAGACCACGCTATCCGCCAAAGCGGGGTCGCTCGCCGCAATCCCTGCCCGTAGCGTGGCGGCCGACGTGCGCCCGCCCGCCGCGGCGCGGACCGGGCCGTTGAGCGCCCTGCCCAGGCGCTCGGTCCAGCGGACCGCCTCGGTGTAATAGGTTTCCGCATCGAGCCCGGTGCAGGTGCCGTGCTTGCGCCATTCATGCTTGTCCAGGCCTTCCATCGTGCCCGGCATCACCCGGTCGAGGCGCTGGCGCAGGTCGTTGGACAGGACCAGCGCGGCCGAACCGCACTCCGTCGGATAGGCGCCCGGCCTGAGATTCTCCGGCCACAGGCCGTGCAATACCAGCGGCCGTTTGTTAGCCAGCGTGCGATCGACCTGCCGGCACTGCCCCCGGCGCTCATTGCCATCCTCGCACCAGGCGGCCTCGTGCGTGATGTCCAGCAGGTAGAAATCGAACCTGCCTGCCTGCTGTGGCCGCGAGCGCGTCGCCTTCGCGCCAGGCGCGTGTTTGGAGGCAGGTGCGGGCGCCGACGGTTGTCCGCCGGGCTGCGTGCAGCGATAAAACAGCGCTGCGAGCACCGCGGCCACGAGCCCGGCGAGCCTGATTGCAGATCGTCTGTTGTTGCGGAAAGGATCCTGGGCCACGAGTTCTCGCCCCAAGGAATCAGAGGGCTATGGTCACCGGATTGTATGACATCAGGCCCAGCGACTCCGCACTTTGATGCGGCCGGCGCTGGTAGCCCTCGGTGTCGCCCGAGTGGTACTGCAAGGCGGTTTCGCGCGATTTCAGCATCACGAAGGTGGTGCGTTCGAGGCGCGCCTCCTGGTAGCGGCGCAGCGCCTCGGCCACCGAACCGGCCAGCTCGAAGGCGCGAGCTAACACGACGCCATCCTCGATTCCCATCGCCGCGCCGGAGCCCAGGAAAGGCAGCATCGGGTGCGCGGCATCGCCAATCAGCGTGACATTGCCGCGGGTCCATTCCGGGAGCGGCTCGCGGTCATACAACGCCCACTTGAAAACCTTGTCCGGCGGCGTTGCGCGAATGATCTCGTGGACATCCGGATACCACCCTTCGTACTCTGCTAACAACTCGGGGATGCTGGAAGGAATCGACCAGCCCTCTTCGCGCCAGTCGTCGCGTTCGGCCAGTCCAACGTAGTTGACCAGCGTACCGGCTCGCACCAGGTAGCGCGTGAACGAGCGCCTCGGCCCGATCGAGAGGCAGGACGTGGGCGTAATGATCGCCGGCGCGAGCTTGCGCATGTCGGCGAGACCGCGATAGGCGATGTAGCCTGTGAATTTCGGCTGGCTGGCGCCGAACACCGCGGTGCGCACCGCGGAACGCGCGCCATCGGCGGCGATCAGCACGTCGGCGCTGGCCTGCCGCCCGTCCGCGAAGCGGATTTCGATGCGTCCGTCCTTGTCGCTGCTGCTAACAAACTGGCAATTGAGCGATATTGGGTCGACGCCGGACCGGGCCGCGGCGCGCGTCTCGCGCACCAGTCCGGCGTGCAGGTCGGCGCGATGGATCTGGTAATACTGCGCGCCGTACTTCTGGACCATGGTGTCGCCGCGCATGATCGAGGTCAGGAGTTCGCCGGTGCGCCAGTGCTTGACGCCGCCCTGCGCCGGCACCATGGCGAACTGCTCGAGGTCCGGCCCCAGGCCGATGGACTGCAGCGCATGCGTCGCGTTAGGGGTGACCGTCAGGCCCGCGCCGACATCCCCCAGGGCCGGTGCCTGCTCATAGACGTGCACATCAAAGCCTCGCCGCAGCAGCGCGGCGGCGGCGGTCAGGCCGGCAATCCCGGCACCGATGATGGCAATCTGAAGCTGACGCATGATGGGGCGACAGTTTGCGGAGGATTGCCCCGGGACACCGCGCTGCACGAATCTTCTACCGCTGCGTGGCCGCTGTTCGCACCGTGGTTCCATGCCATTTTGGTTTAGCATGTGCACCATGACTGCTTCACCGAACAAGATCCTCTGGGTGCTGTTTTTTGGCGTGCTGATGGGTGCGCTGGACATAGCCATCGTCGGCCCCGCCCTGCCAGCGCTGCGCAGCGAGTTCGCGATCGACGAGCGCGCGGTCGCCTGGGTGTTCACGATCTATGTGCTTTTCAACCTGGTCGGCACGCCGATCAATGCCAAGCTCTCGGACCGGCTCGGTCGCCGCGCGATCTATACGCTCGACGTAGCCCTGTTTGCGATCGGCTCGCTGATGGTTGCGGAGGCGCAGTCGTTCAACATGCTGTTAGCAGGCCGCGCCGTTCAGGCATTCGGCGCCGGCGGCATCTTCCCGGTTGCGAGCGCCGTGATCGGCGACACCATGCCGCCCGAAAAACGCGGCCGTGCGCTCGGCCTGATCGGCGCCGTGTTCGGCATCGCCTTCCTGCTGGGGCCGTTGTTAGCTGCGCAGCTGCTGAATTTCGGCTGGCGCTGGCTGTTCCTGATCAATTTGCCGATCGCGGCGCTGCTGATTGTCGCGAGCCTGCGCTGGCTGCCGGGCAGGCACCCGGGAACGCCGCCGCCGTTCGACTGGCAAGGCGCGATCCTGATCAGCGGCATGCTCGCCTGCCTGACGCTGGGCCTGAGCAACCTGAATTCTGAGCATCTGCTGGATAGCCTCAGCGACCCCTCGGTCTGGGGTTGGCTGCTGGGCGCCGCGGTGCTGCTGTTTGTTGCCATCTCAGTCGAGAACCGCGCCGCGGATCCGGTGATCCGTCCGCGCTGGTTCGCGTCGCGGCAGATCAAGCTGATCGCGCTGTTTGCCGCTGGCGCCGGCCTGGGCGAGACCGGGATGGTGTTCCTGCCCGATCTTGCGGTTGCCGGTCTCGGCATCACGCCGCAGGCATCGAGCTACCTGCTGCTGTCGGTAGTCATTGCGCTGCTGTTTGGCTCGCCGACGTTCGGACGCCTGCTGGATCGCATCGGACCAAAACCGATCATCATGTTCGCGCTCGCCAGCCTTCTCGCGGGAGCGCTGTGGATCGGCTACAGCCCGGTGTCGCGCACCAACATCATCATCGCCGGCGCGCTGGTCGGCCTCGGCCTGTCCGGTTTGTTAGGTGCGCCGCTGCGTTACCTGCTGATCGAGGAAGTGCCGGCCGCGGAGCGCGCTGCCGCGCAGGGCATCCTGACGATATTCACCAGCATCGGGCAATTGTTGTCAGGCGCGCTGATCGGCGCCGTCGCAGCCTCCACCGGCGGCGGGGCGCGCGGCTACCAGCGCGCGTTCTTATGGGTTGCGGTCCCGGTGGCAATCATGTTCGCGATCTCGTGGCTGCTGCAGAACAAGCGCAGTACATCGGCTACGCAG
>DAIQQI010000470.1:0-1769 GCA_036786925.1 Steroidobacteraceae bacterium | reverse complement strand
CGCAATGACCGCCCGCGTGAGCAGCGCCCGCCGCGCGATGCCAATCGCGATCGTGAGCAGCCACGCCCGCCAGCGGCGGCCGCGCCGGCGGATAACGTCGACCCTAACAAGTTTAACGACATCAACGGCAACGTCGCCGACAATTTCGACGCTCCGGTCGAAAACGCCGGCGGCCCAGCCGTGGCCAACCCGACTGGCGAGCGTGATCAGTTCGGCCGTACCGGCCGTCGCCGTCGCGGCCGCCGTGGCCGTCGGGGTGGCAGCCGTGACCAGGGTGGCTCAGGCGCGCAGTTCGGCGAGAACCAGGGCGGCGATGAGTCCAGTGGCAACACTGGCGGTAACTACGATCCTGCGCCGGCCGATGGCGCACGGGAACCCGTCGCGAATGTCAGCAACGAGCCTCGTCCGACGCCCCCGCCCGCGGCACCGATGTCGTGGACTGGTGCGGCCCCCGTCGAAAAAGTCTGGAGCAGCGATGCGCCGGCGCCCAGCGGCGATGACAAGCCGAAGCTGCTCTGGTCATCCAGCAATCTGGGTGATCGTCCGCCGGATCGTGAGTAACTAACGGCTGGGCGGCCAGGAGCTGAGCAGGCCCTGGGCCGCCCATTCGCACAGATCCAGCACGCGCTCAAAGTCCGCGGCCTGCCCGTAATAGGGGTCCGGTACTTCACGCAGCGGCTGCTGCGGCGCGTAGTCGAGCAGCAGCCCCAGCCGGGCACGCGCGCCGACGGGCGCCCTGCGCCTCAGGGACGCAAGATTCGGCTGGTCGACCGACAGAATCAGATCGAAGTCATGAAAATCCTGGCTGGCAACCTGGCGTGCGCGCAGCTGGCGCAGGTCGTAGCCACGTCGCAGGCCGTACTCGACAGTGCGCCGATCCGGAGGCTCGCCGACGTGGTAATCGGCCGTACCCGCGCCTTCGACATACACGGCACCGGGTTGCAGGGTTTTGGCAGCCAGGGTCTGCAACACCCCGGTCGCGGTCGGTGAGCGACAGATATTACCCAGGCAAACCATCAGCACCCGATACTCGCGCGTCGCGACATCGGCCCGCTTGTTAGCCATCAGGTCCTCAGCAGGGCTTCGACCGCCGCCACATCCTGGGGCGTGTTGACGTCAGGTCCCGGCTCGGAAACAGCATCGGCAACGACTATCCGGTAACCAAGCGCCAGCACCCGCAGTTGCTCGAGTTTTTCCAGGTTCTCCAGCTCGCAGGCCTCAGCGCTGGCGGGCACCGCCAGGCGCTTCAGGGCCGCCGCCCGGTAGGCATACAGCCCCAAATGCCGGCGCGCAATCGCCGGCGGCTCGGCATCGGGCGTCGCATCGCGTTGCCAGGGAATCGGCGCGCGGCTGAAGTACAGCGCATAACCGCGGACGTCGGTCACCAGCTTGACCGCCGCCGGGTCCAGGAACTGCGCGCGATCCCGCAGCCGGGTCGCCAGTGTCGCGACATCGGCTATCTTGTTGGTAGCTAACAAAGCGGCCACCTGGTCAATCAACTCGGGCGGCAGCAGCGGCTCGTCGCCCTGCACATTGACGACGATGCTGTCGGCGGCCCAGCCGCGTCGTATCGCAACTTCGGCAATACGTACGGTACCCGACTGGTGATGCGCCGAGGTCATCTCGACCTCGGCGCCGAAACCGCGCGCCGCTGCAGCGATGCGCGCGTCGTCGGTTGCGATCAGGACTTCGGCGGCTGCGGAGGCGCAGGCGTTCGACCAGACCCATTCCAGCATGGTCCTGCCAGCCAGGCTGAGCAGCGGCTTGCC
>DAIQQI010000202.1:0-5823 GCA_036786925.1 Steroidobacteraceae bacterium | reverse complement strand
AGAACTGCGCCTTGCGCGCGCCGCCCACCAGGGTTGTCAGCCGCCGCGCCTCACCGCCCGCAAGATCGAGCAGGTAGAGCTGCTCGACTTCGTCATCGCCGCGCTTGGCTGAAAATACGATGCGCTGACCGTCGCGCGACCAGCTGACGTCCGACTCGCTGCCCAGCGTCTGCGTCAGCGGCTTGGGCGGGCTTTTGCCATCGACGCCCACCAGCCACAGGTCCGATGATTTCAGTTTCTCGTCATAAGACGGTTGGTTGACCGAGACGACAACCCAGCGGCCATCGGGGCTAACAACCGGGGCGCCGACTCGGGGCATGAGCCAGAGGTCTTCGTGGGTAATCGCGCGCGGTGCGGCGAATGCGGGCGCTGCACTGGCGAGCAGTGCCAAGGCCAGAATCGACGTCGGATAACGAATGGTCATATGGACTTAACAGCGACTGCAAGAAGTCTGGACAGTTGATTCAGGCGTTAGCGACCGTACCGCGCCAGGCCGCGCGAATATTCGCTGCTGTCGCCCCACTGCCATCGGGCCGCCATCCAGGCGGGCCGAAAATGTATCTGACAACTTCGCGCGCGCTGCGCGCGTGCCACACGTCCCGGAACATCGCCGCCCACTCGTGGAACGCGATACGAATCGGGTTGTAAGTGTCGATGTTCTTGATCAGGCCGTACTTCGGCGGATCCTGGTCGGTCTCCTGCGCAAAGGTTCCGAACATGCGGTCCCACACCATGAAAATGCCGGCGTAGTTGCGATCCACGTAGCGCGGGTTCGACGCGTGGTGCACGCGGTGATTGGACGGCGTGTTGAACAAGTATTCATACCAGGCCGGCATGCGCTGGATGGCCTCGGTGTGGATCCAGAACTGGTACAGCAGGTTGATGCCGCTCTGCAGGAAAATCATTTCGGGCGGGAATCCGATCAGCAGCAGCGGGAACCACGGCGCCCAGGTACCAACGAGCACACCGGTCCAAGGCTGCCGGATCGCCGTCGAGAGGTTGTACTCCTGTGACGAGTGATGGTTGACATGCGCTGCCCACCAGAAGCGGCACTCGTGGCTGGCGCGGTGAAACCAGTAATACGCGAAGTCGTCGAGCACGACGATCGCCGCCCATGCGTACGCCGAGTTCATCGGAATGTCGAACAGCCGGAATTGGTAGAAGAACGCGAACACCACGGCCGTGGCGCCAGCTAACAGCACGTTGGTCGCATAGTTGCCGGCCCGCATGCCGATCGACGCGAGCGTGTCTTTCCAGGTGTAGTGGCCGCGCACCAGGTGCGTCCGGATCAGCACCATCTCAACGGCCATCAGGACGAAACGCGTCAGCACCAGCGTTTGGGCGATGGTCAGGGTTTTTATCCACATGGACGAGTCGACTCCGGCCGCCTAACTGCCGGAAATCTTACCGCCAACGCGGCAATTATGCGCGGAGAACCCCTCCGCGCACACCGCTGAACGACGCTAAACCGCTTTTTTGCGTGCCTTGGCCGTCAACGCCCGCACTTCCACCATGGCCTTCTTGAAGGCCTGTTTCGCGCAGGTCGCATCATCTGGCTCCGAGTTCGGATATTGCCGGCCGATCTCCTGGCACAATGACAGCGCCGCGTCATTGACACGTTTTTCCAGTGCTGCTGCGCCACTGGCGGTCTTGAGATCGAGGTCTGCGGCATCGACCGCATAGCTCAACTGGAGTGTCTTATAAAGCGGAATTGGGCTATCCGTTGCCGGTTTCACCTTCACCGTCGTCCGTGTCCCGAGTACCTGGATCTCGGGTATATCCTGAGCAACGGCAGCGCCCATCACCATCCCACAGGCCAGCGCCGCGACTGCCAGGTTCTTCAGACTCGCATTCATAGGTTCCTCCTCATCAACAGCTTGCGATCCTCGGAAAGGACTCGCACTAACCAATCGCCTATGGCGAGGATAGAGGAGGAGTGTGCGCTGAGCTATTCGGGTACTTACGCGAGAGCTTGCGAAGTCTACCTATGCATTGCCGCTGTTTGACTTGCTCGACAGTCGCCGCTGCAGATCGAACTAGTGGCCCGCAGCCGTCTTCATCAGGCTGACAGCTGCGGCTTCCAGCGCGCCGCCGTACTGCGTAATTGTCTCGGCGTAGGCTTTGGGGTCGGCGATCGCCTCGAATTTCTTGAGACTCTGCGTTGCACCCTTGCCTGACAACATGACCAGCGCATTGCCGAGGCCCTGCGCCACTTTGGATCCCTTAGTCGTGGTTTCCTGCACAGTCAGAGCGTTGCTCTGCAGCACGACACCGGTGTCAAGAGCTATGCGCGAGCGGCCACCCTGTGGCAGCACGACAAGAATTTGCGTCAGCTCCGGCAGCATCGCGAGGCCAATGTTGCCCTTCACTGACGACTGTGACGCGAACATCCCGCCGCGGGTCTTGAACTCGGCAAAATCCACGGCCATCGTCACCCGCAGCACCGCCGCGTTGAGCGACTCGGCGATGCGCGGCTCGATGTTTTGCGGCTGGGTCGTGCTGAAGCCACCTAACGCGGCGCCGAGGCTCAGGTGCTTGTCGTCGTTGCTCATGTAGATCGGCATGCCGCGCGGGCCTATGAAGATCGACTTGCCACCCTGCGTGCCGACCAGGTCCTGCGTGTCCTTCAGACCCGGGCCAAGCGACTGATAGCTGGCGTTCGCTTTGACTTCGTCGTAGGGAACTACTTCGAATCCTGCGTCGGTCAAATCTTTGACGAAATGCGCGTACAGCTGGTCGGCGATGTCCTTGCGATCATCGTCGCTGACACCCGTCAGCGTGATGTCCGAGCGGGTCATCGTGACGCCGTTGAAACTGGACGACGACTTGCCGGTGTTGCTCATCGCAAACTCGACCCGGAAATTCGTGATGGCGACGCGCTTGACGCCCGCGAGTCCATTGAGCTTGCCCGCCTTGAGAAAGGCGCTGGCGTTCTGTGCCGGGGCCGCATTGACGTCGAAATCCGGGGATGGTTTGGCGGCCAGCGCCGGAACAGAAAACGTCGCCAGTGTCAGTAACAGAGTGATGCCTAGCTTGGTGTGCACTGCGGCACTCCAGATAATTCGCCTTGCTGGCGGTGCGCTGATTTAATATTTTACTGCGCGCGCCAGGGATTATCATGTCCCCGCTCGGAACGGAACAGGAGGCTGGCATGCAAATGCGTTCTCAGACCGGCGGCCGGACGACATGATCCTCGTGGCTGGCGCAACCGGCCTGCTGGGTGCCGAAATCTGCCTTCTGCTTGCAAAACAAGGCAAGCCCGTCAGGGCCCTTGTCAGGAGCAGCTCGGATCCCGGCAAGGTCGCGCATCTGCAGGGCCTCGGGGTTGAAATCGTGCAAGGCGACCTCAAGCACCCTGCGTCGTTGCACGCGGCCTGCCACGGCGCGACCGTGGTGGTGTCAACCGCGTCTTCAATGCTGTCGAGGCAGGGAGGTGACTCGATCGACAGCGTCGATCGGCAGGGGCAGCTCGACCTCATCGACGCCGCCGAGAAAGCCGGGGTCAGGCAGTTCGTGCTGATTTCATTTCCGGACATCGATATCAGCTTTCCGTTGCAGGCCGCGAAACGCAGTGTCGAGGACCGCCTGCAACGCGGCCCGATGACATACACGATCCTGCAGCCCACCTGTTTCATGGAAATCTGGCTCAGCGCTGCGTTAGGTTTCGATCCGGCTAACGGCACTGCACGGATTTACGGCACCGGGCACAACAAGCTCAGCTGGATTTCATTTTTTGACGTCGCGCAATTTGCGGCTGCCGCAGTCGGCAACCCGCGGGTTTCGAATGCGGCCATCAAGTTGGGAGGTCCCGAAGCCTTGAGCCATTTCGAAGTTGTGCGCCTGGCGGAACAACTGACAGAAAAGCCAATCAAGGTCGAGAATGTGCCGGACGACGCGCTGCGCGCGCAGCAGGCTGCAGCCACCGACCCACTGCAGCAATCGATGGCGGCGCTGATGCGTTACTGCGCCCGTGGCGATGCCATCGCGATGAGCGAGACGCTGAGCACGCTGTCAGTGCCGCGGCTGAAGTCCGTGCGCGAATACCTGACGAGCATCACCTGACGCATCGACAAGGCTTCCCGGTACGCAAGCATCCCGGCCGCGCTAGCGGCGCGCCGCCAGCGCCTCCACCGCCTTCACAACCCGGTCAATTTCCTGTGGCGTGTTGTAATGCACCGCACCAATCCGCACCATGCCGTGCTCCGCCAACCCGAGTCGCGCCACCAGTTCCACCGCGTAGTAATTGCCGTCCCATACATAGATGTTTTGCGCGCCCAGTTCCTGGGCCACCTGTGATGGCGTATATCCCTCGAGAGTGAATGAGACCGTGGCGACGCGCTGGTTGACCCGCCGTGCATCGGTGATGCCGTAGACACGCACCCCGGCAATGCGCTGCAAACCGGCGACCAGCCGCTCGCTGAGCGTGAGCTCGTAATCATGGATGGCGGCCATTGCGCACGCCAACCTCTGCCGGCGCCCCTGCAGACGCGCGAACCGCGCCGCATACGCGGCGCCCTCGAGATTTCCCAGCCACTCAAAGTAATCCACCGCGCCCAGCACGCCGGCCAGGCCTTCGTGGCTTTGCGTTCCCGTTTCGAATTTTCCCGGCGCCTTGTTAGATGCCGGACGCACCTTGTAGGCCGGCAGCCGGTCGAGCAACTCCTGGCGGCCCCACAGGATGCCCTGGTGCGGGCCGAAGAATTTATAAGCACTGCAGGCTAACAGATCGGCGCCCAGCTGCTGCACGTCGGTGGGCGCGTGCGCCGCCCCTTGCACCGCGTCCACGAACAGCAGCGCGCCCGCCGCGTGTACCTGCGTAGCGATCTCCGCCACGGGGTTGACTGTGCCCACGGCATTCGATGCCACGCCCACCGCCACCAGCCGCGTACGCGGCGTTAGCAGCGACTGCAACTGGTCCACCCGCAGCGTGCAATCTTCGGGATTGATGTCCAGCCACTTGACCGTCATGCCCCGGTCAGTGGCCACCGCCAGCCACGGCGCGATGTTGGCGTCGTGGTCGAGGCGCGTCACGATCAGTTCGTCGCCGGGCTGCCAGCCTTGCGCCAGCGAACGCGAGATCGCAAACGTCAGGCTGGTCATGTTTTGCCCGAACACGATTTCATCCGGCGACGACGCGTTCAGGAAGTCCGCCATGGCCTTGCGCGCTTCGGCGATACAAGCGTCCGAGTCGCGCGACGTGCGAAACGCGCCACCGCTGTTCGCGTTGTGCTGCACCAGGTAGTGCTGCATGCGATCGAGCACCTGTTGCGCCACCTGGGTTCCGCCCGGGTTGTCGAGATAGACCCGGGGCCGGCCCTCATCGACCAGGCTGAGCGCGGGGAATTTGGCACGAATGCGCAGCAGATCTAACATTATTGCTTCTCTACTTGATTGCAACCAGGACGTCAGTGACCACCGCGCGCGGCAGCTTCCCGATGTGCTTCACCACGACACCGTGCTCGATGGATTTCCAGTACTCATCGACCGACTGTGAGGTTCGGATGTAATGTACGGTGGCAAATGTCCCGGCGGGGACAGTTATCGTCTCGCGAATCGCGACGATCTTGAGCGTTCCGGCCGGGGACGCCGCCGAAGCTGTGGTCTGCTGCGATCGATAGCTCGCCATCACCGACGGGATCCGCCACGACCGCCCGGCGCAGGCGCGAAACGCCGGATCGCTGACGATGCCGGGGCGAAACAGCGTCGATTCGACCGCGCCGCCCTGCGCATTCAGCCGCTTGGTTTCATCGAGCACCGCGACATCGTCGGCAATGTGGTGTCGATTGACCTGTACCGACACCGCGCCGCCCCGCGTCGTACGCA
>DAIQQI010000469.1:0-1782 GCA_036786925.1 Steroidobacteraceae bacterium | reverse complement strand
GTACGCCGGCTGATTGCCCAGCGCATGACCGAGGCCAAGCGCAACAGCCCGCATTTCGCCTATGTCGAGGAAGTCGATGTCACGGCACTCGAGGCGCTGCGCTCGGAACTGAACTCCGCGCTGGCGGCCGGTCAGCCGACCTATTCTTTTCTGCCGCTGATCACCGCGGCGTTAGCCCAGGTGCTGCGCGAATTTCCGCAATGCAATGCGCACTACGACGGCGCGCGCAACATGCTGGTGCGGTTTCGCGAAGTGCACGCCGGTATTGCCACCCAGACGAAGGACGGACTCAAGGTCCCGGTGGTGCGCAATGTCGCTGCGCGCAGCATCAGCGACCTGGCCGCGGAAATCCGCCGGGTCACCGAGGCTGCGCGCAATAACACCGCCCGGCGCGATGAACTGTCCGGGTCCACCATCACGGTGACCAGTCTTGGCAAACTCGGTGGAATTGTCTCGACGCCGATCCTGAACGTGCCTGAAGTGGCCATCATCGGCATCAACAAGGCGATCGAACGTGTGGTCGTTCGTAACGGCGGCATGGCAATTCGTCGTATGATGAACCTCTCCTCGAGCTTTGATCATCGTTTCGTCGACGGCTATGACGCCGCGGCGATGATCCAGGCGTTGAAAGAGCGGCTGGAAGACCCGGCAAAGATTTTACAGCGTTGATTGGTAGCTAACATGAACAGTATCAAGAACCAGAATGCACCCTTTGGCAGTTTGCTGGCCGACAAGATGTCGGTGGCGCGTTATCGCGACGGCGCCTGGTCCGCCGCGGAGATCCAGACCACCGGCACACTGGCGATGCATCCGGCCATGCACGCGCTGCATTACGCCAGTTCCTGCTTCGAGGGCTTCAAGGCCTACAAGCATGCCGATGGCAGCGTCAAGGTGTTTCGCCTCGACCGGCACGTCGAGCGTTTACGCCACAGCGCCCGCACCCTCGTGCTGCCGGAGCCGGATGCGGCGCAGCTGCGCGACATGGTGCTGCAGCTCGTCGACCGCTGCCGCGGCGACGTACCCGACGCGCCCGGCTCGCTGTATCTGCGACCGATCCTGTTCGGCACCATGCCTAACATCGGCGCCGCGGCGACGCCCAGCAACGAGGCGATGCTGATCGTGCTGGCAAGTCCGGTGTGGGATTACTTCGCCGGCGGCATGAAGCCGCTCAAGATCATGATGGACGATGTCAACCAGCGCTGCGCGCCGCACATGGGCATGGTGAAGACCGGCGGCAACTATGCCTCGGCCATGGGCCCGACGCTGGCAGCCCGCAAGGCGCATGGCACCGATCAGGTATTGTTCTGCCCGCGCGGCGAAGTGCAGGAAACCGGCGCTGCCAATTTCCTGATGCTGCGCGAAGGCCAATTGCTGACACGCTCGCTGGACAGCACGTTTCTGCATGGCGTAACGCGCGACTCGCTGCTGACCATTGCCCGCGATCTCGGCTACAAGGTCGAGGAGCGGATCTTCCGCATTCCCGAGGCGCTCGACTGGGCCAAGACCGGCGAAGCGGCGCTGTCGGGCACTGCGGCGGTGTTGTCGGGCGTCGGCACGCTGGTCTATCAGGAGCAGAACCACCTGGTTGGCGGCGGCGACGTGGGCCCGCACACCCGCAAGTTGCGCGCGGCGCTGGTCGCCGTGCAGCAGGGCGAAACCCCCGATAAGCACGGCTGGCTGACCAAGGCCTGAACTAACAAGCTGGCATCAGTTGTTCTTCGCGCGGTGGATCATGTGCCGCAATTTCTGCTGCTGGTACTGGATGCGGGCATGCTCGCGGCG
>DAIQQI010000468.1:0-1784 GCA_036786925.1 Steroidobacteraceae bacterium | reverse complement strand
TGCGCACATGCGGATGGTGTCCGCGGCCGACGCCCGGATCGATGCGCAGCAGTATGTCCTGCCCTTCGAAAATCTCGGGCCAGTGCCGCAGCACGTCGAGGTTGTCGACCGTGACCCAGACGCCACGTGCGAAGGCATCGCGGTACTCCTCGCGCGCGGCAAAATTTGGCGTAAACAACACGCGGTCGGCCTTCAGTCTGGGCACGGCCTTGAAGGCCGCCGCCAGCTCGCCCGGGGACACGCATTCGATGCCGAGCCCCGCCCCGGCAATTTCCCGCAGCACATCCGGATTGGAATTGGCCTTCATCGCATAGAAGGCGCGATCGAGGCCGAGCGACCTGATCTGGGCGGCGCGCTCGCGGATCGTCTGTCGCTGATAGACAAACGCCGCGCTGCGCGTCTGCATCAGGTCCAGCAGCTGCGGGCGCGCGGCTACCCACCACGATGGCAGCTTGACCGGCGCCGCGGCCTGCTTATGGCCAAAGAGTGCGCCCCAGCTCGGACCCAGCGACGCGTCCTCGGGCACTGGCGAGACCAGCAAATCGTGCAACTGCTCGACCAGCCGGTCGCCCTGGTCCTCATCGACCAGGAAGGTGATGTTAAGGTCGTTAGCCGCCTGACTCACCATGTAGATGCGCTGCTCGGCGAACAACTGCAGCGCATCGCCCAGGCGATGCAGGATGCCGCGAATGTTGTGCCCCACGAGGCTCACCGATGCGCAGGGGCCGATCAGCTGCACGCGGCACAGCGTATGCAGTTCCGCCACGAGCCCATCGAGGGTGTCCCGGTCCAGCGCGTTAGCCTGCGGGTCGAGTGACACCGTGACGCTGGTTTCCGAGGTCGACACCTGATCGACGGACAAGCCCTGGCGCTTGAACACCGCGAACGCATCGGCGAGAAAGCCCACCTGGTGCCACATGCCCGGGCTTTCCATCGAAACCAGGGTCATGCCTTTCTTGATGCAGACCGCCTTGACCTGCCCGGCGCTGCCGGCGAACGTTCCGCCGATCTCCGTCCCGGCGATGTCCGGAGACTGGGTCGCAAACACGTGCAATGGAATGTTGTACTGCCGCGCAGGCAGGATGCAGCGCGGGTGCAGCACCTTGGCGCCGGCGGTTGCGATTTCCTGCGCCTCGTCATAGTGCAGCGACTTCAGCAGGCGCGCACCGGGCGTGGTGCGCGGATTGGCGCTGAAAAGACCCGGGACGTCGGTCCAGATTTCCAGCCGCTGGGCGCGGATCTTGGCTGCCAGGTAGGCGGCCGATGTGTCGGAACCGCCGCGGCCTAACAAAACGGTATGCCCGCCGGAGTCGCGGGCAATGAAACCCTGGGTCAGGGCGAATTCGGCGCCGGCGTTCAGGCGTGCGATCAGGGTGCTGTCCGGCGTGAAGTCGCAGGTCGCTGACAGCACGCTCGCCTTCTCGTTGGCGCCGTCGCGTTCTTCGGCAGCCAGCATGTCGCGCACGTCATACCAGGCGATATCCAGGCCCTGCGCCGCGAGGAAGCGCGCGCCGAGATCGGTCGCCATGAGTTCGCCGGTAGCCATGCCGCGCGCGCGGGTCGTGTCGCTGACCTCGCGAACCAGCGCGACACTGGTGGCAATCTCGCGTAACTGCCGCAGGTGCTGCTCGACCGCGGCGCCCAGCGGAATGCCAAGATCATCTGCCAGCTGCTGATGGCGGTCGATAATGGCCTGCAGCGCGACTTCGTACTCGCCCTGTTGCGCTGCTAACAAAAGCTTTTCCAGGCGGTCGGTAATCCCGGAGATCGCGGAGTGCACGATC
>DAIQQI010000467.1:0-1785 GCA_036786925.1 Steroidobacteraceae bacterium | reverse complement strand
ACAATGACCCGCTCGCGCCGACCGGCCAGGAATTTCCCGATCAGCTGCTCGTTATGGAACGGGCCGTAGGAATCGGCGGTGTCGAGGAAGTTGATGCCGAGGTCGAGCGCGCGCCCCAGGATCTTGAAGCTCTCGGCATCGTCGCTCGGGCCATAGTTCTCGCTCATGCCCATGCAACCCAGGCCCAGCACGGAGATCGACAGGCCGGTGCGTCCCAGGGTGATGTTTCTCATACGTGCGATCACTTTACATTCTGCGGCTGGATGCACAAGATCAAGCCAATGATTTGCGCCCCCTTCCGGCACGTGCTGCTATCGTGGCTTGGCCCACTCGTCTTTGCATGCCTGGCGGTGCCGGCGGCAACCGGCGCGGAGACCCGGAGCTTTGTGCTGGCGTATTTCTACCCGGCCAACTATTACGGCGCCGACACCTGCCCGCAGGGGATGAACCCGTTCCCGGATGTATTCTTCAAGCGCGACCTGAAGCTGCTTGGCGTGCCGCAGGCCAGGGTCAATGCGATGTTCGACCAGGACTACAAGGTCCAGAACGGCCCGACGACGACGCCCTGGGTGTCCGTGGTCGCGACGCGCGGCAATGGCAGGGACAACGTCTATCTGCACCCAACGACGGTGCCGGATGCGCAGCTGAAACCCGCCGTCGGCCGCTATGGCTACGGCTTCGACCTCGACGGCAAGGGTGCCACGCCCGGCATCTCGTATGAAGATCCGGATACCCATCAGCTGGGAATCGACAATCAGCTGTTCCGCGCGACCGGTTGCATACCTGCCTACAAGGGTTACCCGCCGCCGCAACTACCACTCGAGGCGGAATATCGCTGGGAAGTTTCGCGTCCGAATATGGGTGCGTGGCTGATCACGATTACAGGCGACGACCTTAGCAAGGACGGCGATGTGACCGTGACGCTGATGGACTCCATCGACCCGGTCACGACTCACGATGCCAATGCGCGCGTTCAGCGCGACATGACCTATCGCGTCGCCGCGCAACCCGCATCTAACAATGTGCTGCGCGGCAAGATGAAAAACGGCGTCATCATCACCGACCCGGCGACCGTGACCATGCAGTGCGACTCGTACCTCCAGCCGCGCTACCAATTTTTGCAGACGCGCTTGCGCCTCACACTGCAACCGGACGGCAGCCTGCGCGGCGTGTTAGGGGGCTACCAGCCCTGGTTTGACCTTTACTGGAGCCACGCCAAGGTCGGCTACATCGACGAGCGTGGCTTCGGCGTCGACGCGCCTGCGCTGTATTACGCGCTGCGCCGCCATGCCGACGGCTACCCCGACCCGAAGAACGGCGAAAATACCGCCATCTCCGCGGCCTACATGATCGACGCGGTGCCGGCGTTCGTGAATCGCCAGGGTGCCGCAGCTAACAACGTGCGCCCGTCCAATTCGCAGGAGCCGGCGGCCGCGACGAAATTTACGTTGCCGACACTGCTGCGCACACTGTGGACGAAGAATGTGGATGCACCCGCACGACCCGCGGGCGCACGGCGCCTGCGGCCGGACCAGTACCGCCGCATCATCGCCGACGTGTTCGGTCCGACCATCAACGTCGCCGGCCGATTCGAGCCTGACGTACGCGAGGCGGGCCTGTTTGCGATCGGCGCCGGCCGCATTGGCGTCACCGCGACGGGCCTCGAGCAGTACGACGCGATGGCGCGCGGCATCGCCGCCCAGGTCGTCGACGAACGTCATCGCGACACACTGATCCCCTGCAAGCCAGAATCCGTGACGGCTGCGGACAACGCCTGCGCCGGAC
>DAIQQI010000201.1:0-5870 GCA_036786925.1 Steroidobacteraceae bacterium | reverse complement strand
CAAGGTGCGCGATATCGACCAGGACAACTATGAAGCCACGGCGCTGATGTACCGCCTGGTTGACAAGTTCGGCATGTATGAGGCCCCGTGCCTGTACATGGAAAACATCAGGATCGACGGGCACTGGCACAAGGGCCCGATCATCGCGAATCACTTCGGGCACTGGGACACGGAGTGCCTGAGCTTCGGTCTCGAGCCCGTGCCCGGCGATCATTTCGCCACTTACTACAAGGCCTGCGCGCGTGTCGACGAGTACCTGAAGCTCGGCAAGGGCGGCGCATTTCCCGAAGCGCCGTTTCGCGAGGTGGCACGCGACCAGGCGGCCTGCAAGCAGGTGGTGCTGACCGGCGATGCCATCGACATCACGCAGTTTGCGTTCATCCAGTCGAATCCCATGGACGCCGGCCGCTACGTCAACACCGGCTCGGTGTTCACCAGCGACAAGGACCTTGGCAAGAATTTCGGTACCTATCGTTGCCAGATCAAGGGTCCGAAGATGTTAGGCGTAAACCCGGAACCGAACCAGGGCGCCTGGCAGGCGTTCATGAAGGCGAAAGAACGCGGCGAGAAATCCGTTCCCGTTTCCATCGTGTTAGGCCAGGATCCGATCACCTGGGTCGTGTCGAGCAGCAAGCTCAATCGCGCCAAGGCTGACGAGCTCACGGTCGTTTCCGCGATCCGCGGCCGGCCGCTCGACGTCGTCAGGTCGGAGACCAACGACCATCTGGTGCCGGCCAATGCCGAGATCGTCATCGAGGGCGAAGTGGTGCTGGATGAGTCGCTGAAGCCGGAAGGCCCGTTCGGTGAAATGTACGGTTACATGGGCAAGAAGAAAGCGGAAAACTTCTGGATGAACATCCGCTGCATCACCCATCGCAGGAACCCCTGGATCGTGAACTCCTTTACCGGCCAGACGCGCGGTTTCCAGACCGCGCCGCTCGAACAGCTGGCCGTGGCGACGATGAAGCGTTTTGTCCCGGCCGTGAAGTTCCTGCACTCGCCGGTGGAGGCAACGGGCTTCACGTTTGTCAGCATCAGGAAAACCAAGCCCGGACAGGCGCTCGAAGTCGGCAAGCGGATTGCCGAGATCGTCGGTATCGCCAAGGTCGTCGTGGTGGTCGACGATGATCTCGAGGTGCTGGATCGGGTGCAGATGATGCATGCGATGGGGTCGCGCTGGCAGCCGCAACCGGCCACCGCGATCATTCCAAAGGCCCGCGGCATGCCGCTTGATCCTTCGCTGACCGATGCACCCTACACGTCAAAGATCGTGATCGATGCCACGCGCCAGCTGCCCGAAGAAGGCGGCCCGACGGAGTACCAGCTGCTCAATCGCACCGCGCTCAGCACGCTGGCGCCGAAGTCATTCGAAATCGCCGGGCGCAACTGGAAAAAGCACGTAGGCAAATGGCGCCCGCCGCTCTAGGAACTGGTAACACTATGAACGTCGCAATGCTTGTGTGCACAACCCGAAGAGACCAGGCCCGCGCCGCGCTGCGCGCGGCCATGCTCGCCATCCTGGCCTTTGTTAGCTTTGCGCCGTTCGCGCAGGCGGCGAAAAACGCGGCGGCAAAGCCGCTGCTGGTGCTGGCCGGGGCCTCTGGCAAGACCGGCCGCGAAGTCCTGGTCCAGGCCGCCAGGAGCGGCTGGCGCGTGCGCGCCCTTACCAGCGACCTGGCCCGCGCAAAAAAGGACCTCGGCGCGCTTTACCAGTATGGCGAATGGCGGCAGGTCGATCTGACCGACGCTGCGGCCGTCCAGGCAGCGATGCAGGGTGCCGACCATGTGGTAACCGCCATCGGCGCGCATGGGTTCCAGGGCCAGGATGTGCCCGAGCGCGTGGATTTCCTGTCTAACAGCCGGCTCATCGACGCGGCCGCCGCCGCGCGTGTCGAGCATTTCGTGTTCATATCCTCGAGCACCTCGGGAACGCACAAGGACCAGACCAAGGCCACCGCCCTCATGAATGTGCGCTTCTGGAAAACCCGTGCCGAGGAGCAACTGCGCGCGAGCGGACTCAGTTATACCGTGATCGGTCCCGGCGGATTGACGCTGCAACCGGCGCGCAAACAGGGGCTGCGCATCCTGCCGCGCGAGCAGTACTCATCCACCGACGTGAGCCGCGCCGATGTGGCGCGGGTTGCCATCGATGCGTTGACCAATCCCAGTGCCGACGGCAAGTCGTTCGCGCTGATCAATGACAGCAATGCCGCGATCGACGCATGGAAGTCGCAACTCTCGTCCTTTCCGACCGACAAGCCCATAGGCAGTGAAACCGCGGCCATCGAGCAGCTGCGCTGGATGGCCGGACACTGGACCTACAGCAACGCGGATGGCGCCCGCGCCGATGAAGCCTGGATGGCACCGCTTGGTGGCCTGATGCTGGGGATGAACCGCTACGTGCCCGCCGGGAAACACGGTGTTTATGAGAACCTGCGCATCGAGACCCGCCCCGACGGCAGCACCATGTTTGTCGGCTGGCCGCAGGGCCAGCCTGCCGCAGATTTCAAGCTAACAAGCGCGTCGGCGTCGCGCGTCAGTTTTTTCAACCTCACGCATGACTTTCCGCAGGGCATCAGTTACTGGCGCGAAAGCGAAGAGCTGCTGGCGCGCGTCGATGGTATTGAGAATGGCGTCATGCGTTCCATGGAGTACCGGTTCCAGCGTTATGGCGCCGATCGTCCCGTAAAAGCCCACTGAAAGGAATCGCACATGGCAATCAGCCGTCGACAACTACTAACAACCAGCGCCGCGGCATCGGTTGCCGCCAGTCTGGCCCCGGCCGGCGCAGCGGCCCGCAGCCCGGCGTCGCATACACCGGAGGACCTTGCGTGGTCGGGAACGCAAATGCTGGAGGCGTTCATCAAGGCGCGTTCCAGCCTGCGCGAGGAAATCACCATCGGCTGGGTCGACGCGACAACCTGCGCGGTCATCAACGGCGAGACCATACCTTTGTACCGGTTGTTAGCCGCAACCTGGCAGAAGCACCGCCGCGCCGGCGCTACCGCATTCGAGGGCAAGTCCCTGGAAGTGGCGTTCTACCTCGACGCCAACACCGGAACACGCCTCGAAAAGCTGACCATGCCGCGCACCGGCACCGAGGTCACGGTACCGAATTATCGTTCCGGGCCGTCGGCCGGCAAAATCATGGTAGAGGAAAGTCTGCACGACGACTTCAACATGGCGAGCGAGACCCCGGGCGGCAGCAAGTTCTGGCGTAACGGCACCAGCCATCGCGAGCAGAAGTTGCTGCAAGCGCAGCGCGACGGCGACGATTTCCTGATCCGCCAGACGCTCGGCACCCGCGTCATGGCACAGGGCACGGAAAAGCCGGCATTTTTCTACCACGAATGGACCATCAACCGCGCGCCCTGGCGCGACATCATGAATCCGCGGTTGGTCAGCACGGCGGTGGAAGTCCAGTATTCGTCCATCGCAGCATTCCGGCCCTGGATGCAGATGCAGAGCATCGATGGCCACACCCTGCAAACCGGCCGTGGCGGAAAAGTCTGGTCCGCGGTACAGCTACCACCGCAATTGCTGGCGATGTGCAAGCAGTATCATCCGGACCTGATAGCCGACCCGGCCAGGGTTCTTTCCGCATGAATCCTGCGGCTGACAACCATCGCTTCGCGCAGCTCCAGGCACGGCTCGCGCCGCTGTTTCGCGACGTGTTTGCCGATCCGCGCGCGCCGCGCACGGTGGTGGTCATCCCCGGTCTTTCGATGGACCGGGAAATCATCTCGCGCGTCCAGGGCTTGCCTCACTACGAAGAGCGGCAGTTGACCATGCTGATGTTGCTGCGACTGCCTAACACGCGCATCGTGTTCGTCACCAGCACGCCGATCGACCCGGTCATTGTCGATTATTACCTGAGCCTGTTGCCGGGCATCCCGCATCAGCAGGCACGGCGCAGGCTGACCATGCTGTCGGCGTACGACGGCTCAGCGATCACGCTGACCCGCAAGATCCTGGATCGCCCGCGGCTGATCGCGCGCATCCGTGCCGCCATCGGCGACACCGCCAGTGCCCACATGAGCTGCTTCAACGCCACGGAGGATGAAAAACAGCTCGCGCTGCAACTCGACATCCCGCTGTACGCCTGCGATCCGGCACTGAGCTGGCTCGGCGGCAAAAGCGGCAGCCGCGCGATGTTCCGCGCCGCGGGCATTGACCTGCCACCGGGCAGCGAAGACCTGCGCGATGCTAACGACATCATTGCCGCACTGACCAAGCTCCGGGCGGACAACCCAACGCTGAGTCGTGCTGCCGTCAAGCTGAACGACGGCGCGTCCGGCGAGGGCAACGCGGCATTCAGATTCGACGGCGCACCCGACGCCGCCAGCGACGGAATCGATGCACTGCAACGCTGGATCCGCGACGCACTGCCGTCAAACCTGGCGTTCGAGGCGGATGGCGAAAACTGGGAGCACTACCTGCACAAGTTCGCGACGATGCGCGGCATTGTCGAAGCCTGGATCACTGGCAGCGAGACCTGCTCGCCGTCCGCGCAACAGCGCGTCACGCCGGTTGGCACGATCGAGATGATCTCGACCCACGATCAGGTGTTAGGTGGTTCCACCGGCCAGAAATTCCTGGGCAGCACATTCCCGGCACGGCCCGGCTACCGGCTTGCGATCCAGGAGGCCGCCCGGCGCGTCGGCCTGGAGCTATGCAAGCGCGGGGTGTTAGGACGGTATGGCGTCGATTTCGTTTCGTTCCGACAAGCGGATGGCACCTGGCGCAATGTCGCGATCGAAATCAACGTGCGCAAGGGCGGCACCACGCACACGTTCCAGACATTGCAGTACCTGACGAACGGGCAATACGATCCCGCCACCGGCGAGTTCCGCATTCCGAGCGGCGAACCCCGCTGTTATTACGCGACAGATAATTTTCACTCGTCGGCGCTCAGGCGGCTCATTCCCGAGGACCTGATCGACATCGCAGTCGAGAACGACCTGCACTTTGACCAGAGCAGCATGGAGGGCGTCACCTTCAACCTGATCGGCGCGCTGGCAGAGTTCGGCAAGCTTGGCGTGGTATCGATCGCGGCCACGCCTGAAGATGCGATGCAGCGCTATCGCAAGACAGTGCAGGTATTGAGCGCAGCCGCCGACTCGTAGAGCGGCGAGCAATCAGAGATCGACAGCGCCGCGCTTGGCGCGCTCGATGGCGCGCAGCAGCTGACCGTGCAGCTGCTCGTCCTGACCCGCATTAAAGTAGCGCTGCGCCAGCGCTAACACGGCTTCCAGGTCGCGCAGCCGGCTACTGGCAACGGTATCGGCGCCAACCGGGACGTCCGCAGCAGCGGCACCTTGCAGCGCTGCATTGATGATATCGGTGGTTGAGATTATCCCGATCAGGTATCCACGGTCATCGACCACCGGCAGCGCATGGATACCTTTTGTGGCCATGATGGACGCCGCCTTCTCAATGGTGTCATTGGGACCAATCGTGACCGGCGGACGCTGCATCAGCGTTGCCAGCTTGACGTGCTGGTTGAGGTATTCGATCGCCGGCTGGCCTTTGCGCGGCAGGAACGCATCGAGCTTCATCATGTCGGCGGAACTCAGCATACCGACGACACGGCCGTCATCGACGACCGGCATGTGATGCACCGGATAGGCCGCGAATTGCCGCAGAACTTCCCCGGCCGATTCGCGGATGTCGATGGAGAGCACTGCCTCGGTCATCAGACGCCGGACCAGTTCGTTGGAGCGCATAGCCAGATGCCTTTTGAGAGAATTCCGTTAGCTATTCTAGGACAACGGCATCGCCCGGTACCTAGGGACTTGCCACAATGAAACTTAATCAGCGGCCTGCAGCAGCTCCGGGCCCTCATTGCGCGCATTGTTAACCTTTCGGCT
>DAIQQI010000200.1:0-5875 GCA_036786925.1 Steroidobacteraceae bacterium | reverse complement strand
CAGGCGCGGCTTCGTCTCCCGCAGCCACTCGAGAAACGTGCGTTGCCGCGGCTCGAGCGGATAAGGCCGCCACTGTCCGGCCTGGTCGCGCCACGCCAGGCGCCAGCCGCCGTCATGGCTGCGGTAGCGGAATTCCGCGACCGGCACCGGCTGCTGGGTACCCGGGACGCCGCAAATGCGCTGCAACTCGAACAGCGTTACGTGGTCCGGGTCGATGCGATAGCTGAGGCGCACCGTGTGGCGCACGCCGGGCGGGCAGATACGCGCGCAATAGCCATCGAGAAGGCGTTCGATCATCCGGCGACTGTGCTGCGGAATTTCGTTCACGGTCCCTAGATTAGCGCGAAACCCGGCCCCGGTTGCAGGGGGGGCGGATTCATGGTCGACTGCCGCCATGCCGAATGTGCTGATGTTTACCGGTCCGGTGGCCGTGAGTTTTGAACCGGGCTTTCCCCTCCCGTTGACCTTGAGCGGCCAGCAGCGCGGCGCCGCCGGCGCCCAGGCCATCATCTCTTTTGACACCGACACGGACCCACAGCTGCCCGGCGGGCTGCGCGACGCGGAAGTCCATCTGCCTACGGAGCCGGGTGCGCAGACCTGCCGAGTGCAGGCAGGCGGCCAGTCCTATTCCTTCGTGGCCCGCCGGGCATTCGTGCACCATGATCTGCGTACACCGATGCGCCGTGTGGTTCCGCCACAGCCGGTCAGTGCGGGCTACCGCTGGCGCTGGCGGCTCGGAATATTCCTGGCGCGCGTGCCGCTGCTGCGCTCCTGGCTGAGCTGATTTTTCCTAACAAAGGGTTCTGCTATGAGCGTATCGCTCTGGATCTGGTCGTTGCTGGCGGGCGGGGTGCTGGCGCTGCAGGTGGGTATGAACGGTTTGTTGCAGACCACCACGCGCAGCCCGTTGATCGCCGCGCTGATCAATTTCGTCGTCGGTACCGCGCTGCTGCTGGTGGCTGCGCTGGTCACCCGCGCTCCCTGGCCCGACATGACTGCGGTCCGGGGAATTCCCGCGTGGGCCTGGTTCGGCGGGTTTTGCGGCGCGCTTTATGTGGCCACCGTGTCGTTTACCGGGCCCAGGCTTGGCGCCACCACCGTGCTGGCCCTGACACTGCTCGGGCAGTCGGTTGTGTCCCTGCTGGTGGATCACTATGGCCTGGTCGGGCTGCCGGTGAATCCGGTCAGCCTGACCCGCGTGTTAGGTGTGCTGCTGCTGCTGGGCGGCGCGTTGCTGATCGCGCGCTGATCCCGGGCCTGGATCCGATCCGGTAAAATAGCGCCATGTCCCAAATCAATCGTATCCCGGTCACGGTGCTGACCGGCTTCCTCGGCGCGGGCAAGACCACGCTTCTCAATCGTATCCTCACCGAGCAGCACGGCAAGCGCATCGCCGTGATCGAAAACGAATTTGGCGAGGTGGGGGTCGACCACCAGATCGTCATCGGCGCCGAAGAAGAGATCTTCGAAACTAACAACGGCTGCCTGTGCTGCACCGTGCGCGGCGACCTGATCCGCATCCTCGGCCAGTTGCTGAAGCGCCGTGACCGCTTCGATCACGTGCTGATCGAGACCACCGGCATGGCTGATCCCGGCCCGGTGGTGCAGACGTTCTTCCTCGACGACGAACTCAAGACCCAGTTTGTCGTCGATGCGATCCTGACCGTGGTGGACGCGCGTCATTTCGAGCAGCATCTCCAGGACCTGAAGGAACCTGCCGAGCAGGTCGCATTCGCCGACGTCGTGCTGCTGAACAAGACCGACCTGGTGGACGACGCGGCGCTGGCGCGCGTCGAACGGCGGGTGCGGGCGATCAACGGCACCGCCAGGATCCTGCGCTCGCGCAACTCCGATGTACCGATCGCGTCGGTGCTCGGCATCGGCGCCTTCGACCTGACCAAGGCGCTGGCCGCTGACGCGACTTTCCTCGAACCCGAGTATCCGTTCGAATGGGCCGGCGTTTACGAGCTCACGGCCGGACCGCATGCGTTCGGCAATGCTAACAAGGCGGCGCACCATCATCATCATGACCACGATCACGCTGGACATGATCACGCGGCGCATGAGCAGCACGATCACGATGCGCATGACCACGGCCATGCGCACGGCACTCACCTGGGCCTCGCGCTGATCGAGGTTGCGGCGGGCGCGACCATGCCTGCGCTGACCGAGCAGGCCGTGCGGCTGTTCTCGACCGACGCGACGGACATCGACTGCGGCGGGTCGATCTCGGCCCCAGGCTTCTATCACGCACCGCTGACGCACGAAGGCAGCAGCGTGGCGATCAAACCTGCGAAACCAGGCCGCTACGCGATCTTCCTTGAGCACGCGCCCGAGGAGTTCGGCCTGTCACTGGCGCAGGCAAAACCGGTTGAGGAGCGCCGCTTCGCTTCGCATCACCACGACGACCGGATTTCCTCGGTGGGCATCAGCGAAGCGGGCGAACTCAGCGCCGACAAGGTCAACGACTGGCTGTCGTACCTGCTGAAGACCCGCGGCGCCGATATTTTCCGCATGAAAGGGGTGCTGAGCCTCAAGGGCGAAGCGCGCCGTTATGTGTTCCATGGTGTGCACATGATGTTCGACGGCCAGCTCGAGCAGCCCTGGGGCGACAGACCACGCCACAACAGCCTGGTATTTATCGGTCGCGCGCTGGATCGCCAGGAACTGGAAGCGGGATTCGCCTCATGCCGCGCCTGAGTATCTTTACGCGTGGCTAAGCCGCAAGCCGTACTGGCGCCGGGCGCGGTCGCGCGCGTCGAGGATTTTCCGTTGCGCGCCAGTTGGGCGCCGGACTCCAGCCGCTTCGCGCTGGCCGGTGGCGAGGGCGGTGTCTTCAGCGGTTTGTTAGCTGGGGAGACACTGCGCATCGACAGGCTTGGCGATCACGGCATGGGCGCCATGGATGTCGCCTGGCGGCCCGGCCATCCGCAATTCGCCAGCTGCGGCCAGGACAACAGCATCGCCTGCTGGGATGCCGCCGGCGGCGCACAGCTCTGGCGCAGCCCGCGCGGCAGGCAATGGATTGAAAAACTCGGCTGGCGCGGCGACGGGACTTTGTTAGCAAGCGCCGCGGCGCGCCAGCTGCAGCTCTGGAACGGCGACGGATCGAGTGCGCTCTTGTTCGATGCCCTGCCGGCTGCGGTGAACGCGCTCGCGTGGTCGCGCGACAGCCGCGATCTCGCGGCCGCGACCCACGGCGGCGTTTCCCTGCTGCGGATCGAGGGCGAGCGCTACGACCATCGTTTGCTGACGCTGCCGGAAACCTGCCTCACCGCCGAATTCAGCCGTAACGGCAAGGTCATCGTCACCGGCACGGCCGAGGGGTCGGTGCATTTCTGGTACCTCGCCAGCAGCCGCGATTCACAGATGCGCGGCTATGGCGGCAAGGTCGAATACACCTTGTTCACCGCCGACAGCCGTTACCTCTTCACCGCCGCAGCCAACGAACTCGTGGTCTGGGATTTCGGCGGCAAAGGCCCTGAAGGCACCCGCCCGTTACAGTATCGCGGTCACACCGAGCGCATCACCGCGATTGCGGTCCAGCCGAATGGCAATCACGCGGTGACCATCGGCAAGGACTGGCGGCTGTCGCTGTGGTTGCCGGGCAAGTCGACCCTGGCGCTGGATGCGCACCTGGCCGAGAGCGAGCCGGTACTGTTGAGCTGGTCGCCCGACGGGCGCAAACTGTTGTTAGGCGAGCAAAGCGGCCAGATTGCAATCTATCATTTGATCACGCCGGGTAAGGGAGACTGATCATGTCCATCAAATTATTCGCTCTGAGCGTTGTTGTCAGCGGCATGAGCTTTGTGCAGGCCTCCGATCTCAGTACGCGGGTTGACCGTGAGCTGGACACGCTCGCGCCGCGCATCATCGAGTGGCGGCGGGATTTCCATCGAAACCCCGAATTGTCGAATCGTGAGTTCCGTACCTCGAAGATTGTCGCGGAACACTTGCGAAAGCTGGGCCTTGAAGTGGAAACCGGTGTTGCCAGGACCGGCGTGTTAGGTCTCCTCAGGGGCGGCAAACCCGGAGTGACGATCGCGATGCGCGCCGACATGGATGGATTGCCTGTGGTGGAGCAGACGGATGTTCCGTTCAAATCAACACGCACCGACACCTACAACGGCAACCCGGTCGGCGTCATGCACGCCTGCGGCCATGATGGCCACACCTCCATCCTGATGGGCGTCGCCGAAGCGCTGACGAAGGTTCGCGCCGACCTGCCGGGCAATGTGCTGTTCATTTTCCAGCCGGCGGAGGAAGGCGCGCCTGCGGGCGAAGAGGGTGGCGCGCCATTGATGTTGAAAGAAGGCGTATTCGACAAATACAAGCCCGAGGTCGCCTTCGGGCTGCACCTGATGTCAGCACTGAAGGTCGGCCAGATCGGCTATCGCGGCGGGCCCTTGATGGCGGGCTCGGATGCCTACCGCATTGTGGTCAAGGGCGTGCAGACGCACGGCGCCTTGCCCTGGCTCGGTGTCGATCCGATCGTGACCTCCGCGCAAATCGTCACTGCCCTGCAAACCATTGTCAGCCGTGCGGTCGACATCACCGCGAATCCGGCAGTGGTTACCATCGGCATTATCAGGGGCGGCGTGCGCTACAACATCGTGCCGGACGAAGTCGAGATGGTCGGCACGATACGTACGTTCGATTCGCAGCAGCGCGCCGATATCCTGATGCGCATGAAGCGCATTGCGGAAAATGTGGCGGCGGCGAATGGCGCCACGGGCACGTTTGAACTCATTCTTGGCAACAACCCGGCCGTCTACAACAACCCGGAGCTAACAAGTATGGTGGTTCCGTCGCTGCAGCGGGCGGCGGGCGCCGCCAACGTGCTTGCCGTCCCGCTGGCAACGACCGCGGAAGACTTCGCCTATTTTGCGCAGAAAGTGCCGAGCTTTTTCTTCTTTGTCGGCATCACGCCGAAAGACCGGAATCTATTGACGACCCCATCGAACCACTCGCCGCTGTTCTATGTGGACGAGAGCGGGATCCCGATCGGCACGCATGCGTTTGCGCAGGTCGCGGTCGACTACCTGCAGGCCAAGGCGAAACGTTAGCTCGCCGAAGCGGCGCATTGACACGAATTGCCTTTGCGCGCAGGCTCACCGGCCGATCAATAACAAGAGGTGAGTTATGCGCTCTTTTCTAAGAACACTTTGCTTTGGAATAGTTCTAGCTGTCGCCGGTAACAGCGTGGTTATGGCGGCTGGCGCGGCGGACCCGATCGTGGGCACCTGGCAGCTTAACGTCGCTAAGTCCAAGTTCGTTCCCGGTCCCGCGCTGAAGTCGCAAACGCGTGTCTATACGGAGTCGGCACAAGGCATATCGATGAAGGTTACCCAGGTCACGGCGGACGGCACCACCATGACCCAGGAGTCAACGTTCAAGTACGATGGCAAGGATTACCCGTTTTCGGGTTCCGCGGACTGGGACAGCCTGTCATTGACGCGCAAGGACGCCAACACTGTTGTCAGCACGCAAAAGAGAGCGGGCAAGGCGATTGGCTCCACGGTCCGGACAATTTCCAAGGATGGCAAGGTACTGACGCTGGTGACCAAGGGCACCGGCGCCAACGGCAAGCCGTACGGCAGCACGGTTGTGTTAGACCGCAGGTAAGACGGCGTCTCTCGTTGAGACCTGCGCGACGCCTGATCAAGGCGTCGCGCAGGCTAACGCCATGCGTTAGCTGAATCGGCGAACGCGAATTACGCGCTGCGCTGCGCCGCCACTGGGCCGCTGCTGCCCGAAGCCGCATTGGCCGCCGCGCCCTGCGGGCATTCCAGGCGTACCTCGGTGCCGCCTTCGGCAGCAGACGTCACGGAAAGACGCGCACCGATTGCCGCGGCTCGATAGCGCATTGACGACA
>DAIQQI010000466.1:0-1791 GCA_036786925.1 Steroidobacteraceae bacterium | reverse complement strand
GATACGCGTCAACTCGTCGCCGGGGACGTTCCATCGCCACGCGGCCCGCGCCCGCCAGCCGCAGTTCTATTGCGGCCACGGCATCCCGCACCTTGGCATTGGCCGAGGGGTCGAAACGCTGCGCGACGCGCACGTTGACCATCACCTGCGGCATCTTGCTCATGCCTGCTGCGAGCTCCTGCAGCGTCTTGCCGGTCTCGCGCATCACCGCCAGCACCTGCAGCGCCGCCACCATGGCGTCTCCGGTCGTGGCCTTGTCGAGGCACAGGAGATGGCCTGAAGTCTCGCCACCTAACATGCCGCCGGTTTCCTTGAGCATGGCGAGCACATGCCGGTCACCCACCTGGGCGCGGCGAAACTCGATGCCCAGCTCGCGCAGCCCCAGCTCGAGTCCCAGGTTGCTCATCAAGGTGCCGACCACGGGACCCTTGAGTTGTTTCGCGGCGGCGCGCGCGCGCGCGATGATGTAGATGAGCTGGTCGCCATCGATGCTAGTGCCGGTGTGGTCGACCATGACCAGCCGATCGCCGTCGCCATCCAGCGCGATGCCTGCGTGCGCCTTGACGCCCGGCACCATCATTTCCAGTAGCTTGGTGTCGGTCGAACCGCAGCCTTCGTTGATATTACGCCCGTTAGGCGAGCAACCAATCGGAATCACCTGCGCGCCGAGATCGCCGAGGATCCGCGGCGCCACTTTATAGCCCGCGCCATTGGCGCAATCGATGGCGAGTGTCATGCCCTCGAGCGTCATGCCGGCCGGCAGGCTGCCGGCGCAGAATTCCTGGTAGTAGGTACGGGACTTGTCGACACGGCGCGCGCTGCCGAGGCTTTCCGATGCGCGCGTGATGGCGCCCTTGGCCAGTTCCGCTTCGATGGCTTCCTCGACATCGTCGGACAACTTGCAACCATGGCGGTCAAAGAACTTGATGCCGTTATCCATGTACTTGTTGTGCGAGGCACTGATCACCACGCCGAAGTCACATTCAAACTTGCAGGTCAGGTAGGCAATGCCCGGCGTCGGCAACGGCCCGATCAACATGACATTAACGCCCGAGGCGACGAAACCGGCCTCCAGCGCCGCTTCGAACAGATACCCCGACACGCGCGTGTCCTTGCCGATCAGGACCGATCCGCCCTTGGGCGCAAGCACGCGCGCGGCGGCGCTCGCCAGCGTCAACGCAAAATCGGCGGTCATCGGATGTTCGCCGACCCGGCCACGCACTCCATCAGTTCCGAAATACTTGCGCGCCATAAAATCAGATCCCCTGCTCTACCTGGCGTATTACCCGCAATACGTCCACGGTTTCCTTTACATCATGGGCGCGCACGATACGCGCTCCCGCCTGAATCGCAAGCATGGCTAACGCCAGGCTTCCTGCGAGTCGCTCGCCGACGGCGCGGCCTGTTAGCAAGCCGACCAGTGACTTGCGCGACAGTCCGGCCAGCACCGGCACGCCCAATTGCGCGATCTGCGGCAAACCCCGCAGCAACGCCAGATTATGCGCTGCGGTCTTGCCAAAGCCGAATCCGGGATCAACCACCAGCCGATCCGCGGCAATGCCGGCCGCATGGCAATCCTGCAGGCGTTCGGCCAGGAACGCCTTGACCTCCGTCACGACATCGGAATACGAGGGATCGTTTTGCATGGTCTGGGGCTCGCCCTGCGCATGCATCACGCAGGCCGCCAGCCGGGTTGCCGCCAGCGCCGCGAGCGCTCCAGGACGGCGGAATCCGCGCACATCGTTGATCATCCCGGCGCCGGCATCAGCCGCGAGCCGCATCACTTCCGGA
>DAIQQI010000199.1:0-5901 GCA_036786925.1 Steroidobacteraceae bacterium | reverse complement strand
GGACGCTGGATCCGCAAATGCTCTTTTACCTGCTGTCCCGCGGCCTGGAACCGGCTGCCGCGCAGAGTCTGCTCAAGTGGGCGTTCCTGCAGGATGTCCTCTCGCGCCTGCAGCCTGCCGAACTGCGAAGCCGGCTGGAGGCGCAGTTGTTAGCCCGGCTGGGAGATCCCCTGCTGACGGAGCTTGCCCCATGAATGCCGCGCCCGACAGGTCGAGCCACTACAACCTCGCGGACGTGCGCGCGCAGTTTCCGATCCTGGCAAAGCGCGTCAACGGCAGGATCGGAAACTGGGCGGCTCGCGTATCTTGACAGCGGCGCGTCCGCGCAACGGCCACTGGCCGTGTTGCAGGCCGTGGACCATTACGAGCGCACCAGCCACGCCAACGTCCACCGCGGCGTGCATACGCTCAGCCAGCAAGCGACCGACATGATGGAAGCTGCGCGGGAACGCGCCCGGCAGTTCGTCAACGCGCGCAGCACCCATGAAATCATCTTCACCCGCGGCACCACCGAGTCCGTCAACCTGGTTGCTAACAGCTGGGGCAACGCCAACCTCAGAAACGGCGATGAGATACTGATCACGACGCTGGAACATCATTCCAACATCGTGCCGTGGCAGATGCTGTGCGAGCGCACGGGAGCCATCCTCAGGGTGGCGCCGATCACGCCGGCGGGCGAACTGCCGCTCGATGGTTTCCGCGCGCTGCTGGGCCCAAAGACCCGGCTCGCCGCTGTCACGAATGTCTCGAACGCGTTAGGCACGGTGCTGCCGGTACGCGAGCTGTGCGCGCTTGCGCATGAGGCCGGCGCCCTGTGCCTGGTGGACGGCGCGCAGGCGGCGCCGCACCAGGTCATCGACGTGCAGGACCTCGGTTGCGACTTTTACGCATTTTCCGGCCACAAGATGTACGGGCCGACCGGCATCGGGCTGCTGTGGGGCCGCGAACAGTTGCTCGAATCCATGCCCCCGTGGCAGGGCGGCGGCGAGATGATCCGCACCGTGAGTTTTGCGCGCAGCACCTATGCGGACCTGCCGGCCAAATTCGAGGCCGGCACGCCTAACATCTCGGGCGCGATCGGGCTCGGTGCCGCCATGGATTTCCTGGCAACGCTCGGCTTCCCGGCCGTCGCGGCCCACGAGCACGGCTTGCTCAGCCGCGCGACCCGCGCCCTGGCCGCGGTTCCGGGGCTGACGATCGTGGGCACAGCCGCACACAAGGCCGGCGTCATTTCCTTCACGCTGCATAACATTCATCCGCACGACCTTGGCACCATCCTGGACGCCGAGGGCGTCGCCATCCGCACCGGACATCATTGCGCGATGCCGCTGATGGACTTCCTCGGCCTGCCAGCGACCGCCCGTGTCAGCCTGGGCTGCTACAGCGGCGACGATGACATCGAGCAGTTGTTAGGGGCGTTGCAGCGCGCGCGCGAGGTATTCGGCTGATGGACCTCAAGGAACTGTATCGGGACGTGATTCTCGACCACAACCGCCAGCCGCGGAATTTTGGTCGCCTGGATCCTGCGGACGCGGCCGCTGATGGTCACAATCCGCTGTGTGGCGACCGGCTGCATGTCACGGTCCGCAAGGATGCGACGCGCCTCAATGACCTGCGCTTCGACGGCCAGGGCTGCGCGATTTCGGTCGCGTCCGCATCGCTGATGAGCGAGGCCGTCAAGGGCAAGGCGCTCGATGAAATTGACGGTTTATATCGCGACATCCATCGAATGCTCACCGAGCACGACTACCAGCCGACGCGGGATCTCGGCAAGCTCGCGGCCTTGTCGGGCGTGCGCGAGTTCCCGGCGCGGGTGAAATGCGCGTCGCTGTGCTGGCACACGCTGCACGCCGCGCTGTCCAGCGGTCCGGCAACCGTTTCCACCGAGTGAGCCATGCGCACCTCCGATAACGAGCCATTTACCATGCAGCGCGACGCCAAGGCCGTCATCGTGCCGGCGGGCGTGGAAGTCAACCTGAAAGCTGGCCAGTCGGGTTACATCACCCAGGCGTTAGGCGGCAATTTCACGCTGTATATCGAAGGCAACCTGTTTCGCCTCGCCGGCGAAGACGCGGACGCCATTGGCAAGGAGGTCGTCAAGCCGCCCGAACTCCCGCCTAACGCCACGGAAGAAGATGTGCGCAAGCTGGCCTGGGAGCAGATGAAGAGCTGCTACGACCCGGAAATCCCGATCAACATCGTCGAACTCGGCCTGGTCTACAGTTGCGATGTCGCGGCTAACAAGGAAGGCAAGCGTGACATCGATGTGAAGATGACGCTGACGGCGCCAGGCTGCGGCATGGGCGATGGGCTGGTGCAGGACGTGCAGGAGAAACTGCAGATCATTCCGACGGTGGCCAAGGTTGCCGTGGAACTGGTGTTCGACCCGCCCTGGAATCAGTCCATGATGAGTGAAGCGGCGCGCCTGCAGACCGGCATGATGTAGTGGCGCGCCGTGAAGCAACTCGCCCTTGCACGTCATGGCCATGCCGCGCCTTTCGAATCTGAGGCGACCGACCACGCGCGGCCGCTGTCACGGCGCGGCTGGATCGAGGTTACGGCCGTCGCCCACCGCCTGCAGCGGCATCGCTGGCAACCGGAGCTGATCGTCACCAGTTCGGCGCTCCGAACCCTGGAGACGGCACGCTGCCTGGCGCAGGCTTTCGATCTTGGAGAAGCGGCGATCGCCGTGGACCCGCGGCTCTACCAGGCTGATGTCGCCGGCTGGCTGCTGGTCGCCCGGGAACTGCCGCCGGCAACTGACAAAGTCGTGCTGGTCGGACACAACCCCGGCGTCAGCAACTTTGCGCATTGGCTGCTGCCCGACCAGGTTGTGGCCGGCTTCACGCCAGGCACCATTGTTACGTTAGATCTGGAAATCGCGGAGTGGCACGAGCTGGCGCCCGGCGTGGTGTCGAGACAGCACCGCGAAGCGGCGCGCGAACACCCGCGGGGCTAACACTCGGGAACGTTGACCGCGAGACCGCCCTGGGACGTTTCCTTGTAGCGCGTCAGCATGTCTTCGCCGGTCTGCCGCATGGTCGTGATGACCTGGTCGAGCGTCACCTTGTGGGAACCGTCACCGCGCAGCGCCAGGCGCGCGGCATTGATCGCTTGGACGGACCCCATGGCGTTGCGCTCGAGGCACGGGATCTGCACCAGGCCGCCCACCGGATCGCAGGTCAGGCCCAGATTGTGTTCCATGCCGATTTCGGCGGCGTTTTCGATCTGTTCGCTGGTGCCGTTCAGCGCCGCGACCAGTCCCCCGGCTGCCATCGAGCAGGCCACGCCGACCTCGCCCTGGCAGCCCATCTCGGCGCCGGACAAAGACGCCCGGCTCTTGTAGAGCATGCCGATCGCGCCCGCGACTAACAAAAAGCGCCGGATGCCGGCATCGCTCGCGCCCGGCTCAAAGCGACGGTAGTAATGCAGCACCGCCGGGACAATGCCTGCCGCACCATTGGTCGGCGCAGTGACCACGCGTCCGCCGGCGGCGTTTTCCTCGTTGACTGCGAGTGCCCAGGCGTTAGTCCAGTCCATGGCCTCGAGCGGGCGCGAGCCTGTGCTTTCCAGCAGCTGCCGGTGCAGACGCGGCGCCCTGCGGCGTACCTTCAAACCGCCCGGCAGGATGCCCTGCTGCCGAAAGCCCCGCTCCACCGTGGCCTGCATCACCGCCCAGATGGCATCGAGTCGCGCGTCCACCGTCGCGCGTTCGGCATTGGCCAGCTCATTGGCCATGACGAGTTCGTGTATTTCGAGGCCCTGTTCGCGGCTCAAGGCTAACAGCTGGTCGCCGGTTTCGAAGGGCCAGGGCACCGGTCGCGACGCTGCCACCGCTTCTGCAGGCTGACCCGGACCCTGCACGACAAAACCTCCGCCCACGGAAAAATATTCCGCCTCCAGCAGCAACTTTGCGCCGGAATCAAAGGCGGAAAAGCGCATGCCGTTGGTGTGAAAGTCGAGTCTCTCCTCGCGCAGAAACAGCAATTGCATCGGCTCGTCGAAATGGACGGTCTTTTCACCTAACAACGACAGCTGCTGACTGGTCCTGACGGCCGCGAGCCGGGACTCGCAACTGTCCGGATCGATGCTTTCCGGGTCGGCGCCTTCCAGGCCGAGAATGATCGCGCGGTCGGTGCCGTGACCGCGGCCGGTGAGAGCCAGTGAGCCGTACAACCTGGTCACCACCGCGTGCGTCCGCGGCAACAGGCCCGCCTCGCGCAGGCGGATGGCAAAGGCGCGCGCGGCCCGCATCGGGCCCATGGTATGGGAGCTCGACGGCCCGATGCCGATCTTGAAAATGTCGAAAACGCTGAGGGAGTTCACGCGCCGCGAAGTATACGCGGCGCGTGACCCATCGCCCTACTTGAATGCGTACACGAGGTTCAAAGTCGTTAGGGTATCGGTCTTCTTGGAACCTGCCGGCGGATCGGAATTGACACGCACGCCCACGCCGAACGACAGGGCAAAGGCATCGCTCATCTTGACCTGCAACGCGAGCTCGTTCGACGCCAGGGTATTGCTGGAGCCGGACTCGACACTCAGCCGGTCAATGATGCGCGTGGTCTCGGTGAGCGCATGCTCGTAAGCGAGATCGCCGCGCAGGACTGCATCGCCGTCGGTCGCGCCGGTCAATGCAAACTTGCTGCGGCGATAGCCGGCGCCCAGCTGGCCTGTCAGCTTGGTAGTCGCGGTGTCGATGATCTTGTAGCCATAACCGGTCGTGGCGCTGGTCTGAAAGTCAAAACCGCTGAATTTGTCCTGTTCGTAGCGCAGGTTACCGAACCAGAAACTGCGCTCGGATAGCTTGAAATCGGACTGCCAGGCCGCACCATAGCGTTCAGCATTGGTGATGCCGTTGTTCGCCGCCCGTAAAGCCAAAACGTCGAAACTGTGCTTCCAGCGATCGAGTTCGCGGGCCAGACCGAGTTTGACATTGGCGGTGTCCGTATCGGAATTGCCGCGGGCAAACACGATACCGGCCTCGCCCTTGCCCGACCAGCCGGCCTGCGCGAAGCCCGAAAATGTACTGAGAACCAGCAACGTGACCAAAGACTTTGACATGATGAAACCTCTTGTAATTGACCCGCCGCAACCGGCGGAGGTCGCATTATTCATGGGCCGCCTGAGCGCCCGCTGAACGAGATTGCAACCATGCGCGCCGTCACCGAACAGGACTTCGAAACCACGGTCCTGGCAGCTTCAAAAACCAGGCCGGTTCTGGTCGATTTCTGGGCGCCCTGGTGCGGGCCCTGCCGCATGCTGAGCCCCATTCTCGAACAGCTGGCCGGCGAACTCGGCGAACAGCTGGCCATCGTCAAGCTCAATACCGACGAACAACCGGCACTGGCGCAGGCCTTCCAGATTCGCAGCATCCCCGCGGTCAAGCTGTTTCACCATGGCAAGGTGGTCGCCGAATTCGTCGGCGTCCAGCCGACTGCCCGCATCCGTGAGTTGTTAGCTCCGTACCTTGCGCCGGCCGCAGACGATCCGGTGGTCGTAGCAGGCGCGCTGCTCGAATCAGGCGATGCGCTCGCCGCCACGCGGGTCCTCGACAAACTGCCGGCTGACAAACAGGTCAGCGATCAGGTCCGGATGCTGTATGCGCGAGCGCATTTTGTCGCGCTGGCGCAGGTCGACAGCACGGGCTCGCCGGACATGGAGGCTCGGGTCACCGCCGCGCGCGCCCTGCTGGCCGGCGATCACGCCACAGCCATACAGGTTTTGTTAGCACACATGGCATCCCATGGACACTTCGCACGCGCCGAGGGCCGGACCGATTTGCTAAGGGTCTTCGAGCTGGCGCCACGCGACCTTCCGGATGTCACTGCCGCGCGCCGTCACCGTGATGTGGCTGCCTTCCGTGAGGCCGATGACGGCGCGGGCACCCGTGCCAGTGCG
>DAIQQI010000018.1:12265-19303 GCA_036786925.1 Steroidobacteraceae bacterium | reverse complement strand
CGCGCGCCGCCGTTAGCCGAGCTCCAGATTTCGCCCGCCGTGGTGCCGAAGTAAAGGCCGGGGCCCTTGCCATTGTCGCGGCACATGGCCTGGCGCAGCACCGTCCACCAGGCCTGCGAGCGCGGGAAGCCGGCGTCCTGGCGCTGCCAGGTCTTGCCGCCGTTAGCGGTGCGATACACCGCGGGCTTGCCATCGACCGAGGTGCGTGGCCAGACCGTCGTGCCGTCCATCGGGAAGACCCATGCGATGTCCGGGTTCTCGGGATGCAACACGATCGGAAATCCGATGTCGCCGATTTTCTTCGGCATGTTGTCGCCGATGCGGGTCCAGTTTCGTCCCGGACGGTCGAGGCGATAGATTCCGCAGTGGTTTTGCTGGTACAGGCGGTCCGGAAATTTCGGGTGCAGCGTTACGCAGTGCGGATCCTGGCCCCATTCCGGATAGGTCTCGGGACCAAACTGCACCATGACGCCCTGGTTGATCGGCGCCCAGTCCTTACCGCCATCGGTGGATTCGAATGTGCCGCCGATCGACAGCGACAGGTACAGATGATTCGCGTCGCGCGGATCGACGAGGATCGAGTGCAGCAACTCGCCGGCGGGCGAGGCAATGCCCATGGCCCATTTCGGGTTCATCGGATGATCGTTGAAGCCGGCGACCGGCGACCAGCTGACCCCATGGTCTTCAGAGCGAAACAGGCCCGCGGGCGCGGTGCCCGCATACCAGACACCGGGCTGGCTTGCGTGCCCCGGAGTGACATAGAACACGACGTCGACGGCCTTCGCTTTCCTGCCGTCCGGCAGTGGCTCAGTCACTTTTGGAAACGCCGGCGGTTTCATGGACTCGACCCAGGTCTTGCCGCGGTCGCTGGAGCTGTAGACCGTTGGCCCCAGATGGCCGGTCTTCGCGGCCATCACATAGCGTTTCGGGTCGCGCGGATCCTGCACCACGTGGTGAATGATATGGCCCAGCATCTGCGGTCCTGTCAGCTTCCAGCGGCCGCCAGCACGCCGCAGCGCGAACAAACCCTTACGCGTTCCAATCCACAGTGTGTCGGCCATGGTTGCGCTCCTTCAAGGTTGTTGCTTGCCGAAATCGCCCGCTTTGACTACCGTCAGTTTGTCCATGTTCAAATGGCGGCGCAGCGCCGCGTTGACTTCATCCGCCGTCAGCGCCGTGACTTTCTGTTCCAGCGCCGCGTCCCAGGCCAGCGTGCGCTTGAGGAACAACGAATTGGTCAGCGTGCGTGTCAGCTCGTTGTCCTGCGCGCGGCTCACCTGCCGCGACTGCAGCCAACCGGGTTTCGCGGCGTCGAGCTCCGCTGCGCTGAACCCATCCTTGATCAGCCGCTGCAGTTCTTCGCGCAGGCCGGCTTCAACCCGCGCCGCGTTCTGCGGCGCAAAGATGGCATAACAAAAGAGCGTGCCGGTCGTGTCCAGCGAGCTGACCTGCAGTTGTGACCCGGCGTCATAGCTGAAGCCATCCTGTTGCCGCAGCCGCATGGCGAGGCGCGAATTGAGAAACCCGCCGCCTAACAAATAATTGGTGAGCGCGATGGCCGGGTAGTCCGCATCGTCGTCGCGCAGCTTGAGATTGATACCCGCCATGATGAATGCATTGGCCTTGTCCGGCGTCAGGATGGTTTCGCTGCCCGCGGGCACATCAAAATAGAGGCGCGGCGCCCGCGTGAATGGCTTGCGGCTTTTCCAGTTCTGGAACAGCTTCGCGGTCAGCGCGGCAATCTCCTTGCTGTCGAAGTCGCCCACCACCGCCAGTTCACCCGCGGATGCGCCAATGAACTGCCGGTGGAAGTCCCGTGCCTGCTCCAGGGTGGTAGCGCGGGTTTCCGCAGCCATCTGCTCGGTGGTCAGAAAAGAACGAATATCGCTCGTTTCATAAGGGGCGATTCGTCGCAACAGTGCATTCTGGACCAGCACCGTGGGTTCCTTGCTCTGCTCCTCCAGGTCCGCCAGGCGCTCCTGTTTCGCAAGCTCGAACTCGGCTGCTGTGAAGGCGGGCTTCTGCAGCACCTCGGCTAACAATGCGAGCGCTGCGGGGAGATTGGCGCGGGTCGTTTGCAGGGACGCGGTTGCCGCGGTGACGGTGCTGCTGACTCCGACGCGTGTCTTGAGCCGGTCGAACTCATCGTTCAGTTGCGCGCGTGTGCGGGTCGTCGTACCGCGCATCAGCATCGTGCCGGCGAGCGCCGCGGCGCTGCGCTGGCCGGTCAGAGACTGCAGGTCGCCGAGCCGCAGGGTCAGGTTGACGTGTACCGAACCGCCGCGCGTCTTCTTCGGCAGCAGCGCGAGCCTGAGGCCACCAGCCAACTGGCTGCGCTGGGTTCGCGCGTCGATGTTGGCCGGTGAGGGATCAAAGACCTCGCCCTCGCTCTTGCTTGCATCGCCCTTGTAGTCCCGGACCAGGCTCGCGACGTCAACACCCGCGGGAATATCGACGCGGCTGGGTGTGTCGGTTGAATACGCGAGGCCCAGGGTGCGATTGACCGGCGACAGGTATTTTGCGGTGACGCGATTGAGATCTTCGACCTTGACCGCGCGCATCTGATCGCGATGCAGGAAATACATGCGCCAGTCGCCCATGCCGATCCAGTCGCTGAGCAACAGGCCGACCTGCTCGGAATTGTTCAGCGCAAGTTCGATCCGATTGAGTTCCTGCGCCCGCGCCCGCTCCAGTTCCTCGCGGGTAATGGGTGAGCTGGCCAGGGATTCGACCGCCTTCAGCAAGCTGTCACGCGCGCTGTCGAGGCTTGCGTCCTTGCGCACCTGCGCACCAAGCGCAATGACGCCGGGGTCATATTGCAGGGCGGTATACGCGAAGACACCGGCCGCTTGTTTGGTCTCCACCAGGCTCTTGTAGAGGCGCCCCGTGGGTTCATCGCCCAGCAGTGTCGTCAGCAGGTCGAGCGCCGCCGCATCCGGATGCGACGCGGACGGGATGTGGTAGGCAGCCATGACAAACTGCGTGTCCGAGACGCGGCGCAGGCTGACACTGCGCTCGCCGTCCTGCGCGGGCTCGACCGTGTAAAACGTGGGCAGCACGCGCGTGGGTTTGGGGATTGGCGCGAAAAACTCGCTCACCATGCTGAGCGTCTTCGCCGGATCGAACTTGCCGGCCACCATCAGCACCGCATTGTCGGGTTGGTACCAGTTGCGGTAGAAATTCTGCAGCCGCTCGATGGGCACGTTTTCGACGTCGGCGCGCGAGCCGATAGTGCTGTTGCCGTAGTTGTGCCACAGGTAGGCGGTGGACATCACGCGCTGCTGCAGCACGGTCGCCGGATTGTTCTCGCCCATTTCGAATTCATTGCGGACCACGGTCATCTCGGTGTCGAGGTCCTTGCGCGCCACGAAGGAATTCACCATGCGATCGGCTTCGAGCTCCAGCGCCCAGCGCAGGTTGTCGTCGGTCGCCGCAAACGTCTCGAAATAGTTGGTGCGGTCGAACGAGGTCGTGCCGTTCGGTCGCGTGCCACGCTCGGTCAGTTCCTTCGGGATGTTAGGGTGCTTGGGCGTGCCCTTGAACAGCATGTGCTCCAGCAAATGCGCCATGCCGGTCTCGCCGTAACTCTCGTGCCGCGAGCCGACCAGGTAAGTGATGTTCACAGTGGCGGTCTGCTTCGACAGGTCGGGAAACAACAGCACGCGCAGGCCGTTGGCGAGGCGATACTCGGTGATTCCCTCGACCGTCGTGACCTTTTGCACACCCGCCGGCAGAGCGGCGTCGGCCGCGCTTGCAGAAGTACTCACGGACAGGACGCTGATCGCAGCTAACAAACTGGCGTAGCCAATATTCTTCAACATGACTTAATGCTTTCCTTTCAGGCAGCGCGACCGACGGCAATTCGCGCCAGGGCGATGAGGCCCTGCTTGTGCGGCGATTCCGGCAGCGCAGCGAGTGAATCGATGGCGAGCCGTGATTCGGCCTGCGCCGCGCCGGCCGTGTAATCGAGTCCGCCCGTGGCTTCAATGGCCTGCACGATGTCCTCGAGGCGATCGAGACCGCCGTGCTCGATGGCCTGGCGTATCAACGCGCGCTGGCTGTCGGTGCCTTTCTTGAGCGCGTGGATCAAGGGCAGCGTGGGTTTGCCCTCGGCGAGGTCGTCGCCGAGGTTCTTGCCGCGTTCGACCGGGTTGGACTGGTAGTCGAGCACGTCGTCGATCAGCTGGTAGGCGTTGCCGAGGTGCTTGCCATAGGACCCGAGCGCGGCCTGTTCTGTTGCACTGCCACCCGCTAACACGGCGGCGACTTCGGCGCCAGCCTCGAACAGCCGCGCGGTCTTGCGATAGATCACCTCGAGATAGCGCTGCTCGGTGGTCGAGGGGTCGCGCGCATTCATCAGTTGCAGCACTTCACCTTCGGCGATGGTGTTAGTCGCGTCCGCCATGATCTCCATCACGCGCTGCACGCCGATCGCAGCCATCATCTGGAAGGCGCGTGAATAGACGAAGTCGCCGACCAGCACGCTGGCCTGGTTACCGAACACGTGGTTCGCTGTGTCGCGGCCGCGGCGCTTGGACGAGCCATCGACGACATCGTCGTGCAGCAGCGTCGCGGTGTGGATGAATTCGATGAACGCGGCGGCTTCGCTGACAGCGGCAGCAGTAGAATCATTCCAGCGGCGGCGCGCGCTGGACTCATCGGGTGCGCTGACCGCGCGGCCGGCGAGCAGCACCAGCATCGGTCGCAGGCGCTTGCCGCCACCGCCGATAATGTGTTCGGCGACCTGGTCAACCAGTGGCACTACGCTCTTGAGGCGCACGCGGATTATCTGGTCCACGCCGGCCAGATCGCCCTGCAATAGCGCGCGCACATCGGCCAGCGTCATCCGCAGGCCGTCGCGGGAGTGGAGTAATTCGACTTTGGCCATTCTAAGTGCCTGTTTTATCTGACAAAATTGCCACATTATTCGTGTTTGACCGGTCCGCGCCGGGAACGTAGAATGCGCGGCCCTTCGGACACCCGATCCAGCGTGTCCCGAAGCCATAGATTGTAGCGGTTCAGGAGTGACGTTCCCATGTATGCGGTGATCGCCAATGGCGGCAAGCAATATCGTGTCGAAAAAGGCAGCGTATTGCGTCTTGAAAAGATGACCGCGGAGCCGGGCTCCCAGGTCACCTTTGCCCAGGTGTTGCTGGTCGGTTCAGGCGCGGGCGTCAAAGTGGGCAGCCCGCGTATCGCCGGCGCCACGGTGCACGCGACCGTCGAGCGTCACGGCCAGGGCGACAAGGTCAGCGTCGTCAAGTTCCGCCGCCGCAAGCACTATCTGCGCATGAAAAACCACCGGCAGAAATTCACCGAAGTGAAAATCACCGATATCGCTGCCGGCTAACGGCGCGCTAACAGACAGGATCAAGCACCATGGCACATAAAAAAGCAGGCGGCAGTACCCGTAACGGCCGCGATTCCCACAGCAAGCGTCTGGGTGTGAAGGCCTTCGGCGGCGAGCAGGTCAAGGCCGGCAACATCATCATTCGCCAGCGCGGTACGCAGTACAGCCCGGGCGCCAATGTCGGCATCGGCACGGATCACACGCTGTTTGCCCTCAAGAACGGCAAAGTCGAATTCAAGAAGCGCGGCGCCGCCGGCAAGACCTTTGTCGAGGTTGCTGCGGACTAAGCGTCTTTGGAATGCCTTCTTGCACCTATCTAAACCCCGGTCCCCCGGGGTTTATTTTTTGCGCGCGATTTTTTGTACACGGTGGTTTTGGCATAAACTGGTCCGCTGGAGTGAGCTGATCGCATGAAATTCGTCGACGAAGCACGCATGACCGTCAAGGCCGGCAACGGCGGCCGCGGCTGCCTGAGCTTTCGCCGCGAGAAATCCGCGCCTTTTGGCGGTCCGGATGGTGGCGATGGCGGGCTGGGCGCAGATGTCTGGCTGCAGGCCGCGGAAGGCATCAATACGCTTGCTGATTTTCGCATCGAGCGCACCTACAAGGCGCCGAACGGACACCCTGGCTCCGGCAACGACTGCACCGGGCGCGGTGGTGAAGATCTCGTAGTGCTGGTGCCGGTAGGCACGATCGTCAAGGATCGCGACACGCAGGAAGTGTTAGGTGACATGACTCACGCCGGGCAGCGGCTCAAGGTCGCGCAGGGCGGCAAGGGCGGCTGGGGCAACGCCAAGTTCAAGTCGAGCACCAATCGGACGCCGCGGCAATTCGGCCCCGGCCTGCCGGGCGAGGCGCGCAACCTCGACCTGGAACTCAAGGTCATCGCCGACGTTGGTTTGTTAGGACTGCCAAACGCCGGCAAGTCGACGCTGATCAGCGTGCTGTCGTCGGCGCGGCCCAAGGTCGCGGATTACCCGTTTACGACGCTCTATCCCAACCTCGGCGTGGTTTACTGCGGGCGGCACCGCAGCTTCGTGATGGCGGATATCCCGGGACTGATCGAAGGCGCGGCCGAGGGCGCCGGCCTCGGCATCCGCTTTCTGAAGCACCTGCAGCGCACGCGCGTGCTTCTGCACCTGATCGACATTGCGCCGCCGGATCCGGACGCGGATCCGGTCAAGGATGCGCGCGCCATCGTCAGGGAGCTGAAGAAATTCTCGGCGGACCTGGTGGAAAAACCGCGCTGGCTGGTACTGACCAAGAGCGATTTGCTGCCGCCGGATGAGGCGGCCGCCAGGGCCAGGGACATCGTGCGCCGCCTGCGCTTCAAGGGGCCGCATTTCCTGATTTCGGCGGTGACGCGCAGCGGCACCAGCGAGCTCGCGGAAAAAGTCATGACCTTCATCGAAAGCATGAACGACACGGCGGCCGGTGAAAAAGCGGCCAGTGACAAGGCGGCGGCTGGCGGTGACGCGTAATCCCAAGGTCAGGCGCCGCATCGCAGCCGGCAAGCTAACACTGCGGATTCGCGACCTGCGTAATCTCGGCCCGCGCACGGAAACCATGCTCGCCAAGGTGGGCATACATTCAGTGGCGAACCTGCGCCGCATCGGCGGCCTGGAGGCTTACTGGCGATTGCGCCGGGCTAACGTGACCCAATCCCTGAACGCCCTGTGGGCGCTGGT
>DAIQQI010000018.1:0-12165 GCA_036786925.1 Steroidobacteraceae bacterium | reverse complement strand
GATGCGGCCCGGTAACTCGCCTTGGCTTCGTCTTTCTTGCCGCTGGCAATGGCGGCGGCGGCATCCACCAGGGCACTACGCGCCTTGGAGCGCGACGCCACGTTGCGGGCGCGATGCTTTTCGGCCTGCCGTGCGGCTTTGGCAGCTGACTTGGTATTGGCCACAGGAACTCCCGTAAAAAGGCCGCGTAGTTTGCGGATGGCCTGTCGCGATGTCAAATGCAGGCTTTTTCCTTACACTGGGACGATGAGCGGCAGCGTTTTACGTAAAACCTCGATAGTTGGCATTACGACGCTGTTGTCGCGGGTCACGGGCCTGGTGCGCGATACCGCTTATGCGCATGCCTTTGGCGCCGGCTCGATGATGGACGCCTTCCTGATCGCCTACAAAATCCCCAATTTCCTGCGCCGCCTGTTCGCGGAAGGGGCGTTTTCCCAGTCCTTCGTGCCGGTGATATCGGAATACCGGGTCAAGCGCCCGGACGACGTGCGCGAACTCGTGAGCGGTGTCGCCGGGACGCTGGGTGCGCTGCTGCTGGTGATCACCGTGTTAGGTGTGGTGATCGCGCCGCTGATCATCTTTGCGTTCGCACCGGGTTTTTCGCAGCAGCAGGGCAAGTTCGACATGGCGGTCGAGATGCTGCGCTGGACGTTTCCCTACGTCTTTTTCATCTCGCTGACCGCGCTGTTCAGCGGCGTGCTGAACAGCTACGGCCGCTTTGCGGTGCCAGCGTTCACGCAGGTCATCATGAATGTGGTGATGATCGTGACGACGCTGTGGATCGCGGCCGATGCGAGCAAGCCCGGCCTGGTGCTCGCGATCGGCGTGTTTGTCAGCGGCGCATTGCAGGTGCTGTTCCAGCTGCCCTCGGTGGCCAGGCTGCATTTGCTGGCCTGGCCGCGCTGGCGGCCGGCGATGGACGGCGTGCGGCGCATCGGCAAGCTGATGATTCCGGGCATTTTCGGCTCGTCGATGGCGCAGGTGAATCTGCTGCTCGAGTCCGTGATCGCATCGTTCCTGATCAATGGCAGCATCGCCTGGCTGTATTACGCCGATCGCATCATGGAGTTCCAGCTGGGTGTGTTCAGCATCGCGCTGGCGACCGTGATCCTGCCCGCGCTGTCATCGCACCATGCGGCCGAGGATCGCGAGAAATTTTCGCAGACACTCGATTGGGCCCTGCGCCTGGTCGTCGTGTTAGTCGTGCCGGCGGCGGTGGCGCTGCTGACGCTCGCGGGGCCGTTAGCGGCGACGATTTTCGGCTACGGCCGCATGGCGCGGATGGATGACATCCACATGACCAGCTACGCACTGATGGCCTATTCCTCGGGCCTGATCGGCTTCAGCCTGGTCAAGGTGCTGGCGCCCGGCTATTTCGCGCGTCAGCAGACGGCGCGCCCGGTGCGAATCGGCCTCATTGCCCTGGGCGTTGGCATGGCGATCAATGTGCTGGTGGTGCTGCCGTCGCGGTACCTGGGGTTTCCGGTCCCGCATGTGCTGCTGGCCCTGTCGACCTGTGTCTCAGCGGCCATCAACGCTACGCTGCTGTGGCGGGGCCTTGCCCGGGAAGGCGTCTGGCACAAGACCGCGGGCTGGGGGCGCCTGCTGGCGCAGGTCGTTACCGCCAGTGCGGTCATGGCGGCCCTGCTGTTGTGGCAGGCGTTCCCGCTGGATGGCTGGATGGCGCTCGGAGTCTGGCCGCGGGTGGCCCGGCTCGGGGCCTGTGTCGTAGCCGGCGCGAGCCTTTATTTCGCGGTTTTGTGGCTGATGGGCATGCGCGTCCGCCAGTGGCGACATTCGGCCTGAGGCGCTCCGACCCGGTAGAATGCCGGGCTTCATGGAATTCGTCAGAGGCCTGGTCAATTTACGCCCCCACCAGCGTGGTTGCGTGCTAACAATCGGCTCGTTTGATGGCCTGCACCTCGGTCATCAGGCGCTGATCCGGCGCGCCATGGCATTGGCGGCGCGGGCGGCGCGCTCGAGCAGGGTGCTGACTTTTGAACCGATGCCGCGCGACGTGCTGGCGCCGGCCTCGGCGCCGGCGCGGCTGACCAATTTTCGGGAGCGCTGGCGGCTGATCGAGTCCTTTGGGATCGATATCTACACCGTGCTGCATTTCAATGAGCACTTCCGCGGGCTGTCGGGCGCGCAGTTTCTGGATTTGCTGATGCGCGAGTTCCAGGTGCATGCCATTGTGGTCGGGTATGACTTTCGCTTCGGGCGCGGCGGCGAAATGAGTGCGACCATGCTGGAGACGGCTTGCCAGCCGCTGGGCGTGACGGTCGATATCGTGCCGCCGGTGCTGCGGGGCGCGGAGCGCATCAGTTCGACGGCGGTGCGCGATGCGTTGCAGGCCGGCGAGTTTCGGCATGCCGCGACGCTGCTGGGGCGGCCCTACCGGATGCGGGGGCGGGTCGTGAATGGCCAGCGCCTGGGCCGGACGCTGGGGTTTCCGACCGCCAACCTGCGCTTGCGCCGTCGCAAGAGCCCGCTGGCCGGCATTTTCGCGGTACGCGTGTTAGGTGCGGGGCCGGAGCCGCGGGCGGGCGTCGCAAGTCTCGGCACGCGACCCACGGTGGGTGGTGGCGAGGTGCTGCTGGAAACCCACATCATGGATTTCGATGGCGATCTTTACGGCCGCGAACTGGAAATCGAATTTGTCGCGCGACTGCGTGACGAATTGAATTTTGCTTCGCTGGATGAACTCGTGGTGCAGATGCGGCGCGATACGGCCGAAGCCCGGGAAATCCTGGCGGCCTGATTTGTCAGCTTGATGTCACTAAAAGGATCAGATTTTGGCGGATTATAAACACACCATCAACCTGCCGCAGACCGGCTTTCCGATGAAGGCGGATCTCGCGCAGCGCGAGCCGCGGCAGGTTGCGAAGTGGGCCGAGGGCGGCGTCTACGACCGCCTGCGCGAACACGCGCGCGGCCGGCCGCGTTTCGTGCTGCACGATGGACCGCCGTACGCCAATGGTGCGATTCACATCGGCCACGCCGTCAACAAGGTGCTGAAGGACATCATCGTCAAGTCACGCTCGCTGGATGGCTTTGACGCGCCTTACATCCCGGGCTGGGATTGTCATGGCCTGCCGATCGAACACGCAGTGGAAAAGAAAGTCGGGCGCCCCGGCGGCAAGCTTGATGCCAAGGCATTTCGCGCCGCCTGCCGCGCCTTCGCCCAGGAGCAGGTCACGCAGCAGAAAGCGGATTTCCAGCGCCTTGGAGTGTTAGGCGACTGGGAGCGTCCCTACCTCACGATGTCGCCGGGCTACGAGGCTGCGCAACTGCGGGCCTTCGCCCGCGTCGTGGCCAATGGGCATTTGTACAAGGGCGCAAAGCCGGTGCACTGGTGTCTCGACTGTCGCTCGGCACTGGCCGAGGCGGAAGTCGAGTACGAAGACCGCACCTCGCCTGCGATCGACGTGGCGTTCGCGGTGATCGATCGCGGCGATTTTGCGCGCCGCGCCGGTCTGGGCTCGCTCGCCCAGGATCTCGGTCCGGTGTTTTTCGTCATCTGGACCACCACGCCCTGGACCTTGCCTGCGAACGAGGCGGTCGCGCTGGGCGCGGAATTTGACTACAGCATTGTTGCGGCCAAGCGTCCCGATGGCATGGCGGTGGTGCTGGTGCTGGCGCGCGACCTGGCCGCCGCCTGTCTCAAGCGCTACGGGATCGAGGACGCCCGTGAGCTAACAACGGTGAAGGGCGCGCCGTTCGAGTTGCTGCAGCTGCAGCATCCCTTCCTGCCCAAGGCGGTGCCTGTGATCCTCGGCGAGCATGTGACGCTCGAGACCGGCACCGGCGCGGTGCACACCGCGCCCGCGCATGGCCAGGAGGACTTCGTGATCGGGCGGCATTACGGGCTGCCGGTCAAGAACCCGGTCGGTGGTGACGGCCGGTTCCTGGCGGATACGCCGCTGTTCGCCGGTCTCAAGGTGGATGATGCCAACAAAGTGATCATCGAGACGCTGGAGGGGGCGGCGCGGCTGCTGCGGCAAATGCCTTACCAGCACAGCTATCCGCATTGCTGGCGCCACAAGACGCCGGTGATTTTCCGTGCCACGCCGCAATGGTTCATCTCGATGGACCAGAACGGCCTGCGCGCCGGCGCGTTGCGCGACATTGCGAAGGTTGAGTGGACTCCCAAGTGGGGCCAGTCGCGCATCACCGGCATGATCGAGAATCGTCCCGACTGGTGTATTTCCCGGCAGCGAACCTGGGGTGTTCCCATTCCCTTGTTCGTGGCGAAAATTACCGGTGAGCTGCATCCGCGCACGCAGGAACTGATCGCCCAGGTGGCGGAGCGGGTCGCGCAACACGGCATCGATGCCTGGTTCGATCTCGATCCGGCCGAGTTGTTAGGTGCCGAGGCCGCGGACTATGACAAGGTTTCTGACGTGATGGACGTGTGGGCCGATTCCGGCCTGTCGTTCTTTTGTGTCGGCAGCGAGCGCCCGGAGATCCAGGCGCCGGTGGACCTCTACCTCGAAGGCTCGGACCAGCATCGCGGCTGGTTCCACTCGTCGCTGCTGATGTCCGAGGCGCTGGATAACCGTGCGCCCTACAAGGGTGTGCTGACCCACGGCTTCACGGTCGATGACAAGGGCCGCAAGATGTCGAAGTCGCTCGGCAACACGATCCTGCCGCAGAAGGTGATGCAGAGCCTGGGCGCCGATGTGCTCCGCCTGTGGGTTGCATCGACCGACTATGCCAATGAAATCAGCGTGTCGGAGGAAATCCTCAAGCGTATGGCGGACTCCTACCGCCGCATCCGCAACACGCTGCGCTTTTTGTTAGGCAGCCTGGATGGTTTCGAGCCCGCGCGCGACGCGGTGCCGGCGGAACGCCTGGTGGCGCTGGATGCCTGGATCGTCGGCCGCGCCGCGGCCTTGCAGGTGGAAATCGCCGACGCGTATCGTCGTTACGAATTTCACCTGATCTACCAGAAAATTCACAACTTCTGCGTGGTCGACCTGGGCAGCCTGTATCTGGACGTGATCAAGGATCGCCTTTATACGGCGCAGCGCGAGGGCGAACCACGACGCTCGGCGCAGACGGCCTGCTGGCACATGGCCGAGGCGATGGTGCGCTGGCTCGCGCCCATCCTGTCATTCACGGCCGATGAGGCCTGGGGGCACATGCCGGGCAAGCGTTCAGCGTCGGTATTTTTCGAAACCTGGCACACCCTGCCGAAGCTGCCGGCGAGCGCCATCGACTGGGACTTTTTGTTAGGTCTGCGGGCGGATATCGCCAAGGAACTGGAGCGCCTGCGGGTGGCCGGCAGCATCGGTTCATCGCTGAACGCCGAGGTCGACATTTACTGCGACGCCGCCACCGAAACGCGGCTGCGTGCGCTCGGCGACGAACTGCGCTTCCTGTTGATCGTATCCGCGGCGCGGGTCCACGGCGCCGGCACGCCAGTGCCGGTGGACGCGCTGGCCTCGTCGGTGGACGGCGTCAAGTTGCGGGCCGCGGCCTCGAGCGCGGTCAAGTGCGTGCGTTGCTGGCACCAGCGCGAGGACATCGGCCATTCGCCAGAACATCCCGAGCTGTGCAGCCGCTGCGTCGTGAACATCGCCGGCGCCGGAGAGCAACGCCGCTATGCCTGAGGTCAGTGGATTGCGTCTGTTAGCACTCAGTGCCGGCATCGTTGCCGCGGATCAGGCCAGCAAGGCCTGGATCATCAACAATTACGATCTGTACCAGCCGCATCCGGTGCTGCCGGTACTCGACATCACGCGGCTGCATAACCCCGGCGCGGCCTTCAGTTTCCTGGCCGGCGCGGGTGGCTGGCAACGCTGGTTTTTCACGGTGCTGGCGGTCGTGGTCAGCGGCGCCATCATTCACTGGCTGCGGTCGCTGGACGGCGCGCGGCAAAAGCTGCTCGCGACCGGCTTGGCGCTGGTGTTAGGTGGCGCGATCGGCAATGTCATCGATCGCGTTCGCTTCGGCTACGTCGTTGACTTCATTCACGCGCACTGGAACCAGGCGTATTTTCCGGCATTCAATGTCGCGGACTCGGCAATCAGCATCGGCGCCGCCCTGATTATCCTGGATGCGCTGCTCGACTGGCGTCGCGGCCGGCAGGGCGCGGCGCCATGAAGATCCTGCTCGCCAATCCACGCGGGTTCTGCGCCGGCGTCGACCGGGCGATCGATATCGTCGAGCGCGCCATTGCGTTGTTTGGTGCGCCAATCTATGTGCGCCATGAAGTGGTCCACAACCGTCATGTCGTGGAACGCCTGCGTACCCTGGGCGCCGTGTTCGTCGAGGAACTGGACGAAGTGCCGGCCGGCGCCACGGTGATCTTTTCCGCGCATGGCGTCGCCCGCGCGGTCGAGGATGAAGCCGGCAAACGCGGCCTGCAGGTGTTCGATGCGACCTGTCCGCTGGTGACCAAGGTGCACATGGAGGTGCAGAAATACGCACGCGAGGCCCGTGAGGTGATCCTAATCGGCCACGAAGGGCATCCGGAGGTCGAGGGCACGATGGGGCGTTTCGACGCGTCGTTTGGCGGCCGGATCTACCTGGTCGAGGACGTGCATGATGCCGGCAAGCTGGTGGTGCAAGATCCGCAGCGACTGGCTTTTGTCACCCAGACGACGTTGTCGGTCGACGATACGGCCGCCATCGTTGACGAGCTGAAACGGCGTTTCCCGGATCTTGCCAGCCCGCGGCGCGAAGACATCTGTTACGCGACGCAGAATCGCCAGGATGCGGTCAAGGAATTGTTAGCCAGCTGCGATGTGCTGCTGGTAGTCGGTTCGCAGGCCAGCTCCAATTCCAATCGACTGGTGGAACTCGGTGAACGCGCCGGCAAGCCCGCGTACCTGGTCGATGACGCGAGCCATCTGCGGCGCGAATGGTTCCATGCCGCGAGCGTCGTCGGCCTGACGGCTGGCGCGTCCGCACCGGAAGTGCTGGTGCGGCAGGTGGTCGATCAGCTGCGCAGCTGGGGCGCGGAGCTGCCCGCCGAGCTGGCGGGGCGCGAGGAGCACGTGGTATTCAGCCTGCCCCGGGCGCTGCGCAAGGCGCAGCTGAGCTAACAAAGCGGCGCACTAGCGCCAGCACTCGCGGGTGTTGTCGCGGCCGTTCTCGTCCTTGGCGGACTTGAGCCCATTGTGATCGACGGTAAATTCGCGGCACTTGTCGTCATCGCGCTGGCCGCTGTCAGTGCGGGGGCTGGCAACTATCCGATAGCCCGACCCTTCCTCCAGCAGTTCCGACCGCAGGTCGTAGTACCCGGAAGCGGTGACAGCGGGAATGCCGAGTCCAGCCGGTGGCGCGGCGGCGAGGTCCGCGGCGTAGATATTGTTCTGTGCGAAAAATTTCTCCTCGGCCGCCTGCACCCTTAGCAGCGTGGCGGTCGCTTCGGTGCGCTGGGCACGGAGCACGTAGCTGCGATAGGTCGGCACGGCGATCGAGCTCAAGATGGCGATTATGACAATGACCATCAGCAATTCGACCAGCGTTACGCCGCTGTTCTTGCACACAGATTTCATGGGGCGGCCTTTGTTTTTGTTATTCACTGCGATCGGTTGTGGAGCGTTGCCAGAAAGTGCGCACCACGCCGCCCAGATTCACGCACTTGGACAAGACTTCGACACCGACTGCGCAAAAACTGCGGCGGCCGAGTTCGTCGCCAGCGTTACCCTGATTGTTACCAATGCGTGACTCGACCACCAGGGTGACTTCTCCCGCGATCCCACGCGCGGCAAGGTCCTGTGACAGATCGCCGTCGTCCAGCCGCCGGTTGTCATTCAGGTCCAATGCCGGCGCGGCATTGTCGACCTTGAGCGCATAAACCCGATTACGGCCGTTAGCTGGCAGGCAGGGATCGAGATCCGCAGCGCGTTCGGGCTGATAGGTGGTGAAAAGCACGGTGCCATTGAGGGTCACCGCGTCGGCCAGAACTTTCTCGCCAACCCAGCCGCCATTGCGGCGTAGCTCCAGTTTCCAGCCTGGTGAATTCTGTGGCAGAACAGTCCTGCCGAGTTCCTGGGTCACGTCGGTCATTTGCACATCTGTGACGGGCGTGAGGTTGTTGTATTCCAGCTGTGTCAGCTTGCCGAACGGGTTTTTGTCCCGCAGGGCGTAAAAGCGGTCACGGGTCTCGTTCTCCAGCGGATGGCCGCGATAACCCGACCCTATCGCGATGTTGTAGTAGGGATCGGTTGCGCGGCGCTGGATCAGGGCCACATCGGGCGCGTTGTAGAAGCGGCGGTTGCTGGCTAATGCGGTCGTGCCGGTGTCGCCATTGCCAAGTGTCGCCAGCACGCCGCCCGTCACCAGGCTGCCGCGGCTGCTGCCGTTGAAAATGTCGAAGCGCCAGACGCGCCCGCCCATGTCGCCGGTATACATGCGATCCACATATTGATCGCCATCGGTATCTAACACGGTGATGCGGCTGGGAATCGAGTGACGCATCTGATCCAGCTCGAGGTCGGGCGAGCCGGCGCCGCCCGTGCCTCCTGCGTACCACAACAGTGCACCCGAGATCGCATCGATCATGAAGATGCGGTTCCCGGAGCTGTCGTTGACGAAGGAATAGTTTTCCTGGGCGCCGTCATAGCCGCCACCCATGATCAGCACCAGTTTCTCGCCATTCTGGGCCGCGCCCCCGACATTGACGCGCGCGACCGTGGGTGGCGACCAGGTCTCGCCGATGCCGGGCAGGGCGGACGGGCCTGACGACCAGAGCAGTTGCGGCGCCGCGCGATTGGTGACGTCCAGCGCGTAATAATAGCGGCCGCCGCGGCGCATGCCGAAATAAAGGATGGCCCGATCGCCACCCGATGTATCCAGAACGCCGTCCTGGTTGGCATCGAAGCGCAGCAGGCGGATGTCACCATCCAGGCCATAGGTTCGGGCCGCCACTGCCGGATTGACATACAGGTTTGCCATCCGACCTAACAATTCCGACGGAATGAAGGCCCACAGTTCACGGCCGGTCTTGGCATCGGTTGCGTGCAGGAAACCGTCGTTGGTGGGGGTGTAGACCACCGCGTCGAGTGGGTCCGGCGTACCGGTGCTGCCGCCGTAGTTGAGAACCGTCGGCTTGGCGTGCAGCGGATCGCCCATGAATGGCATGGCTTCCGTGGTGTTGCCGTCGCCGTCGATATCAGCCGCATCGAATCCCTGCGCCCAGGCGATGACCTGTTCGCGGGTCGGCGTGGCGGATGCGATACCTAACAAGTCGGCGGTAAGAAGGTTATTGCTCTCGTTGAACTGATTGCCCGGCGCGATCAGGCTGCGGGTTCCAGAGGCCGCAAGGTAGGTGTAAAGCTTGCGCTCGGCAGGCGCCGGCTGGCGGCCAACCGCACCGCCGCGGGTAATGTCGGCGCCATCCGCTTGCGAAGACCAGAGACTCTGTGCGTCTTCGCGGAAGAAACCAGTCGCCGGATCTATCGCGTTCTGTCCGGCGGCATCCACGATCTGGGCGTTCCTGATCGAATATTTCTTGACGTTGCCGGCCCAGCGCAGGCGATCCGATGGCTTGAACAGCGAGACGTAAAAGTCGTTGGTGGTCTGGCTGCGATTGAACGCATTGATCGACAGGGCAGGCGCGGTGAAGGTGCCATTCGACTGCATGATTTCACTGACGATCTGTTGCAGTACGTTCGTGAGTTCGGTGACGTTAGTCGCCTCGTACGCGCGTCCGCCGCCACGCGCCGCCGTGCGTTCGAGGAAGGAAGTACCTGCGACATCCGGGCCAAAGCCAACCGCGTAGGTAATGACATTCTGCTTGCCGGGTTCGGGCGACAGGTCTGCCTTGTTAAGGTATTCGGCCATGTCGTCGAGACACCTGCCAGGACCATTGCCATCACAGTCGCCGCCAACCAGATTCTGAAAGTCCGGCAAATTGACAATCTTGCTGTCTGCCGAGTTGTCTTCGGTGGGTTCGCCGTCTGTCAGCAGCAGCGCGTAATTCTTCTGGCACTGATAACTGACCGGCGACTTGTAGTTCGCCGGGTTATTGGGCAGGCGTGATGCCGCCACGCTGGGAAATGGAGTGGATGAATCAATCTGTGATGCCACGCCATAGTCGACCGCGCGGCCTGCAAAATACTGGCCCGCTTCATATAGAGTCTCTGACAGCGGCGTCAGGCCGCCTGCCGTGTAACTGTTCAATTGGTTCACGATTGTGCCGCGAGCCGTCGCAACATCGGCTATCTCATGCGTGACCATGCCGCCTTCCGCGCGATCCGTGCCATCCGCGTTGCTGGCGTTGCTGAAGCGCATCAGGCCGAGGTTGATGCCCGAGGTCGAGCTCGCCAGGCTGGTTGCCACGCTTTGTACGGTTTGCAACCGGCTCAGATCAGACTGCTGCGGCGGCGCGTAGTACCAGTTGAGCCAGTTCGCGCTGTACAGCGTATAGACGGTGGCGCTGGCCCAGCCGATCTGTTGCGCCTGGAGGCTGGTCCATCGATTGGTCGGGTCGCCGTTCTGCGCGTAACGCTTGGTGGAGCTTGCATTGGCGCCGTGCACGCCCGCGTCGGCTTCGCATTCCACGCTGTCATCGGTCGCGTTGTCAGACAGCGTGCTCCATCCGGCACTGCTGGGATTCCACTGCGCGGCACGGCCGGTCCAGAGTCCCGCGACCGCGATCGAATTCACCCCGGCGGCACAGGTGTTGGCGTCCAGAGCGAGGCCATCCTGCCGATTATTCTGGTTGCCTGAACAGGTCGGTATATCCGCAGCCTGGTTGGCACTGGCCGCGGCTACTGCAAAGTAGAACCGCTGGTCCGAGCAGCTGCCGCCATAGGTCTGGGCCGGGTTGTAGGGCGCCTTGGGCAGCGTCACCAGCGAGTTCATGCTTCCGGACGTGTCAAAAATGAACAGGATGTTAGGCCGGAGACCCGCGGCCGCGGCATTGCTGACGAAGATCTCGGTGTCGTCGGCGCGCGCCGCCGTGCTGGCCAGCAACGCCGCTCCCAGGCAGAGAATTCGCTTAATCATTGACGAAGATCCTGACAATACGATTGTTATCACGCGTGTAGATCAACGTGACCGGGGCGGTCGACCCCTTGAGGGCGCGTTGTCGCAGTGCCTGCAGGCTGATGGGCGCGCCATTCCATTGCAGCTGCGCATCGCCCGCGATCCCGAAAGACCGCGCGGCGCAGGTCGGGCAGGGCGCCACGATGACCTGGCCCTCCAGTCTCTCGGGCAGCGTGACCGTCCGCAGTTGCGTCTCGATCGCTGCCTGTGGCGCGCGGATGTGACTGCCGCCAGCCGCGCCGGCGTTGCCAGCTAACAATAGTGTCAGGGTGCTGACAATCGCGATTGCAGGTTTCATCGTGCCAGCCCCGTACCGAGTTGACCGAAGTCGCCATTGCCGCCGCCGGTGGCGGCGACCACGAACACGCCCTGGGTTTGCTGGTCGCGGGCCTTGCGCGCCGATTGCCCTTCGCTGTCGATGCTGAAGTGCAGGCCGACAAACTTGTCGGCGCTGGACTGCGGCAGGTTGCGCTCTTCGCCCAGGTAACGGCTGCGGGTGTTATAGCGGTTGACCGGTGAACCCTCGACGTTGCGCCAGCCGGATTCAACCGCCGGGGAATTGCGCGTGGTCGGAACGGTGGCCAGATCGGCGATCGCGCCTTCGATGCCATCGGCGGCGGACTGTGCGGCGCTATGGCGAAACTGCTCGTTGTTAGCCATTGCGATTTCGGTGATCGAGGTGTTGAGACCGGTGAAAGCGAGAATCGTCAGCACCATGAGCAGCACCAGCGCGATGACCAGCGCGGCGCCCTGCTGGCGGCGGCGTTGCGTGACTGATCGGTGAATCGGGATCGGCATCGTGAGTCCTTTAATACGCTAGAGTATGCGCGCATTGCGCAAGGCGATCGTGCGGGTCAGCAATACGCGGCGGAAGGCACGCTCGGCACCCGCAGGGGTGTATTCGACGTCCGCATATCGATAGGTGCGGTCATCGATGAATCCTGGCTCCAGCTGATCGCCACGCACCCGCAGCCAGATGCGCACCGACACGACCTGCAGACGATCGAGTCGGAAGCAACAACGGCGCCTCCGTCCGCGCCTGGCGCACAGCCGGAGGAAAAGGCTTACGTGCCATTGCTGATCGGGATTTCCCAGGAAGGTGATGGCGTACCTTATGATCAAATTCTCAGCGGACTGACACCCGCGCCAAGCCTGATGGCG
>DAIQQI010000198.1:0-5943 GCA_036786925.1 Steroidobacteraceae bacterium | reverse complement strand
GCAGCCGACGATCGGCTCTTCACCTCGCAGAACACCACCACGCCCGGCGCGCCGAGCACCAGGTCGATCTCGCCGTGCCGCCCGGCGCGCCAGTTGCGGTCCAGCACCCGGTAGCCGCGCGCGGCATACCAGCGCGCCGCCTGCTCATAGTCGGCCACCTTTTTCGCGCTCTGGGCGGTCGAGTGGTACCAGGTCGCGACGTCTTTCAGGTTGACGCGCAGCGCTCCCACGATCGCCGGGTACTTGCCGCGTTCGCGCCCCTGCCAGAATGCGCTGCTGAAATTGTAACGCTCGACGAAATCGCGCTTGCCATCCAGCACCAGTTGCCCGAAACCGCCCTTGCCGTAGGCCTCGATCGCCTGCATGGCAAGGCCCGGCGCGTATTCACTGTTAGGATCCTTGGCAACATAGGCCCGGTAAGACGCCGCAGCATCCTGCCAGCGCTGTTTTTCGACAAACAGGTCACCGAGGCGCGAATAAAGCATGTGCGCATACGCCGGCCGCTCGCTCCTGGCGAGGTAAGCCTCCAGCGACGCGGCGCCGTCCAGGTACGAGAACGTGATGCTGCTGACACGCAGCGTGTCTTCGACCAGCTCCGTTTCCGGACGGCTGAGGCTCTTCTCGGGGCGCAGCTTGCGTTTGTTAGCAGGCTCGAGCAGCAGCGAGTCCAGCACCCCCATGAAAGACGGCAGCGAGTCCTCGTTCAGGCCCTGCTTGAACAGCGCCCAGCCGTGTTTGTAGAGGCTCTGGTTGTAGAACTGGACTTTTGCGCCGCGCGCAATGACCCGTTCATAGGCGCGCTGGGCGTCGACCCAGCGGCGCGCGGAAAACAGGATTTCGCCGCGCCGGAAATCGACCTCGGGCATCAGCACGGCGTTAGGATAGCGGCTGACGATGCGCTCCAGCGTCGCCAGTGCGAGATCGCTTTGCGCGGTGGTCTCGTAGGCGCGCGCCAGCTGATACAGCACTTCATCGTTGCGCGGGTAGTCGGGATAGGCCTTGAGCAGCAGGGTGTAGAGCCGGATCGCCTCGGCGCCCTGGATATCGAGCGACGAGACCTCTTTTTCCATCCGCTCGAGTTCGCCGGCCTCAAGGTTCAGGTCTCCGAGGCGACGCAGCGCTTCGGCGCGCAGCGACGGATCGGTTTTCTGCAACTCGAGGAATTTGCGGTAGTTTTCCATCGCCCGGGCGGCGCTGGCGTCGACGCGGGCCTCGCGGCGAATCTCGATGCCGGGCGGCTTCAAGTCGCCGAGGGTCTGCGGCTTGGCCTTGTCGCGCGCGACTGCGCTGCCGGATGCCAGCAGCGCGCCACCCATGGCCAGGGTGCCTAACAATACCGACCAGTGCGGCGCGCGCTTCATGGGCGCGGCTCCGGCGCCGGCGTCGGCGTGGTGGCCGGCGCCGCCTCGGCTGCGGGTTCCGCCGCCGCAGGTTCCGGCGCAGGTTCCGCCGCGGGCTTCTTCGCAGGCAGGTCCGGAGTGGCGGCCTTGTCGTAGATGGCCGCCAGCGAATAGCGCGCCTGCACCTGATAGGTGCCGAGCCGCTCCTGCTGCTGCTGCAACTCACGCACGCCGAGCTCGGCGAGATAGGTGGCCTGCAGCGTGCGCGTGTCCTTCAGGCGGGCATGCAGCGTGTTCAGCCGCTCCGCCATCGCCGTGAGCCTGGTGGTAAATTCCTGCCTGTTAGCACCGGCCTGGTCGCGAATGCCGGCGAGCCGGTCGAAACGCTCGCTGCTTTCCTGCAAATCGGTCTCGAGCGCCTTCAGCTGCCGGCGACCGTCCAGCATGCGCGCCTTGAACTGCTGGTTCAGGCGCCAGTAGAGCACGCCCTTGATCAGGCGCAGCTTGGCGCGCTGCTCGGCGTTGGAATCGTCGGCGGGCTGGGCGGTAACTGCCTGCTCGATAGCGAGAACCTTCTGCCATTGGGCGCGCTCGGTCGTCGTACCTAACAAGGCAACGTCGCCGGTGCGCTGCGCGCCTTCGAGCTGCGCGTCGAACGCGTCACGCCGCACAACCATCGGCGGCAACGGTTGCGCCGCCAGCAAGGCATCGGCCTGCGGCAGGCGTTCGGCCAGCGCCGTGTCGCGCGTGGCGATCATGTCGTTGAAGGCCTCGATGCTGCCCTCCCAGCGCGTCAGCGTGCCATCGAGGTACGACATGTCACGATAGTTCTTCAGGCCTTCCTGGAAATCGTTGCCCGCCATGACGGCGTACAGATAGCGCGATTCCGGCGCATCCGGCACCTGCTTCAACTGCCAGAACCAGCCGTAGCGGGCGCCATCGGCCTCGCGCGCGAGGATGCCGTCCAGCATTTCACCGCTGCGGATGCGCAGCACGGCTGCGTCCAGGCGCTTGCTTTCTTCCTCGAAGGACGTCACCGCCTGCTCGTAGTACTCGGCCGCCTGCGCAGTCGCGTCAAGCTTGGCAAGCGCATAGGGCACCGCGAGGTAGGACTCCTGCACCGCCGAATCCAGCAGATTGCGGCTGCGCAGTTCCATCCACGGCGTCAGCGAGTCCCGGTGCCGGCCAAGGGCGGAATCCGCCCAGCCGAGCCCTAACAAGGCCTTGTTACTCTGCGGCCCATTGAGCCGCACGCGCTGCAGCGCCGCGCGCGCCTTCTCGGGTTGCTGCGCCTGCAGGAACGCGAACCCCAGCGCCAGGTTGGCCTTGTCACGCAGCGCCAGCAGCTCGGAGCGGTCGCTGTCCAGCGTGCCGACCCCGGTCAGAATCGCATCGGCGCGTCCCAGTTGATTCTGACGCACCAGCGCCACGCCGAGATTGAAGCGCGCGTACGCCGTCCAGACATCCGGGCCCTTCCAGCTCGTCAGCAGCTTCTCCGCGTCGGCGAAACGGCCTTCGCGCATCAGCACATTGGCGAGCAGCAGCTGGCGCTCGGCTTCGAGGGCGGGCTGGAGGCTGCCGCTGATGTTGCCGAGCGCGCGTTCCGCGCGGTCGTCGTAGCCGCGCGCATACCAGACCTTGGCCAGGTAGAACCACGCCCGGTTGCGCACGTTCACCGGCACCTTGGGCGTCAGCAGCGCCTCAAAGCGCTGCCCGGCTTCATTGTGCAGCCCGAGCTCGAGATACAGGCCACCTAACAAAAGCTGCGATTCGCCCTCGTGGTTCGGGATCCGGTTCCAGGCTTCGTAGGCGAGCAGCCGGGTCAGCGCCTCGAAACTCTCGCCCTGGTAGAACCAGAACAGCACGTCGCCGTAATGCAGATCGAGCACACGCGTGACCGGCAGCTTGTCCGGATCTTTCTTCTTGGCCGCCTGCGCAGGCTGCGCAGCCAGCATCGCGATCGCGCCCAGCGCGACCACGGCCAGCGATTGCAGCGATCTCGCAGCCGGGCGCAAGCTTATTCCCAGTCCTTGATTTCGAATTCAGGCTGCGCGCGCCGCTGACGATCCGAGATCTTCAGCTCCAGGTACTTGGCGCCGACCGATTTCTTGAAACGCAGCGCAGCGCCGCGCCGGTAGTCGCGCTCGTTAGGTCCCTTGCCGGTGAAGATCGCCACCAGTTCGTGATCGCCGACCTTGAGATTGCCCAGGTACAGCCGCTGCACACCGCCGCGCAGCAGCGCCTCGGCCTCGCGCGGCGTATACAGATAATTGCTCACTTCCTTGTTATCGATCTTCACCTGCACGGTGTCGATCGCGAAGTACTCGCCGACATCCATCGACAGGAACAGCGCCACCTGGGTGTTGGCCGGGAACAGCAGCTCTTCCTCGAGCATGAACAATTCGCGGTTCAGATCGACAGCGTCTTTCTTCAGGGTTTGAATCTGTTCATCGAGTGCCCGGGTATCCGGAGCAGCCGCGGCCGGCTCGGCGGCAGCAGCGGGATCAGCCGCCGCAGGCTCCGCGGACGCGGGAGCTGCGGATGAATCTGCCGGCGCTGGTGCGCCAGTTGCCGGGGCCGCAGGTGCGGGCGCTGCTGCTGGCGGCGTAACCGCCGGGTCAGTGGGGGGCGGCGTCTGCGCGCCGGAACTAACAGCCGCCAGCGCTAGCATGGCGGGAATCAACACACGGGCAACACGCAACATTTCCGCAAACTCCCTACTGAGCTAACAAACGGCGCAGTTCCGCACCGGCATTACTGGGCGCGCCGGAACGATCGTCGCGGCGTACGCCGCGCACAACGCCCTGGCGGTCAATACTGAACATCATCGGCAGGGTATCGACGCGATAGGCTCGCGCCACTCCCTTGCCCGGATCGAGCAACAAAGGAATCTTCAAAGACAGGCCGGCGGCGTACTCGCGCGCCGCGCGCATGTCGTCATCGACATTGACGGCATAGACGATCAGCCCCTGCTCCTTCAGAGCCGCGTGCAGGGCATCGAGTTCCTTCAGATGCGCGCGACAGGGCCCGCAGCGGCTGGACCAGAACGCGACCACCACGACCTCACCGAGCTGCTCGGACAAGCGCACGTTCGGACCGCCGACCGAGCGCAGGGCAAAATCGGGCGCGGCCTGGCCGGTGCGCAACGCGCGCTCGGCCGACAGCGCCGCCGTCGCCGCACCGAATGCGAGCAACGTCGCCATCAACCAACCAGATGGTGAACGACTGGACTTCAAACGTTAGAACCTGGGGGCACGCGGGCCGATTCACAGCGAATCAACCTGAATGTCCCTCACAAGCAAGCGCAGCAAAGCTCGCACACTGACTTAACAAGTGTCAACGCAACAGTACCCACATTTCGAGCGATAGTGCCCCCGTCACACTAAACCAGCGCTGACTGTCGCCAGTCACCGACGAACGGAATCCAGTCACACTTTGCCGGACAGGCGGCGACGTTACCAGCGTCGCCGCTGCGCCGCCTGTTCATGCAGCTGCAACAGGAATCCGCGCACCGCCGGCAGGGCCTCTTCGAGCGACATCAGGCGCTTGTCAGCGAGATGGGCGGCGATATCGGCGGTGCTGCGCTGACCGTCGACCAGGGCAGCGACGAAGCCATAGACCTGCTGCTTGAGAGCCTGTTCGGCCAGGAACACGCTGGGCGGCACCGGTACGCGGGGATCGCGCGCCCAGTCCGGCAGCGATTCGAGCGGCAGTGGTTCCGGTGCGGTGGCGCCGCGCCGCGCAACGAAAGAATAGACCTGTTCCATGCGGGCGTGGCGACTTGCCGGCGAACGCATGTACGGCAAGGGGTCGTCGCGCTCGCGTTCGACCGCGAATCCATTGGCGCCCAGCAACGGGGCGATTTCCGCGGCGGTCAGATGTTGCGCCGGGTCCGCGAGGCCGAAAGCCAGCGAACCGAAGTTGATCCAGCGGCCGCCGGGCCTGAGCAGCCGGGCGATGCGCTGCGCCAGCCGTGGCAGCGATTCCGGCAGGATATCGATCAGCCAGGGCGTGACCACCGTGTCGAAACTGCCTGGCGCAAATGGCGCATGCAGCACGTCTCCTAACAAAACGCAAAACCCCTGGCGCGCCGCCGCGGGCGCCCGCAGTTCGCGCGGCACCGCGACATCATCCGCAGTGCGCGGCGCCAGCGGGAACTCGACCAGGTTCAGGGTATCGCCGTCCGCCAGGCGCTTCAGGCTCCAGACTAACAACGGGTTGATGTCCAGCGCAAAAGTCGTCGCCGGCGCCAGGTCCAGGTGCACATCGTAGGCCAGCCGGCCGGCGCCGGCGCCAGGTACTAACAGCCGCCCAAGCGGCTCGCTGTCGGCAAAATCGCGCACGATCGCCAGCGCCGAGCGGTTTTCGCCATCGCCCCACACCCAGTCGCGGTGCAGATTTACGTAGTAGCTGGTGAGATCCTGGCTGAGCGGCAGGCGTGTCTGCAATCCCTCGAGCACCGGCCCCGACGTGGCACTCAGGAGCTGCAGTGGCGCCAGCAAGGCATGCAGATTGCGCCGATGACTGGCGTGGCCGTCGGCAAGTCGGGCGAGCCGTGCCCACGCGAGTCGCGACAGCGTCGCGTCACGCAGTCGCTCGCGCA
>DAIQQI010000465.1:0-1809 GCA_036786925.1 Steroidobacteraceae bacterium | reverse complement strand
CGTGACCCACAGCAGCACACCTAACAGCTGTTAGGTGTGCTGCTGTGGGTCACGCGCAGCACCACGCGACCGCTGCGCCAGCTGGAGTCCGAGATCGCGGCCGTCGAGGCTGGCGAGCGCCAGGTGCTGAGCGAGGGCTTTCCGCGCGAAGTCGCGGGCGTGGCCGCGGGCCTCAACATGCTGCTGACCGGTGAGCGCAAGCGCATCGAGCGCTACCGCAACAACCTCGCGGATCTCGCGCACAGCCTGAAAACGCCGCTGGCGGTAGTCCGCGCGCAATTGCGCGAGACGGAGGCGGGCGAGGCCGGAAAGATCGTTGCCGGCGAGGTGGATCGCATGACCGCGCTCATCGACCGGCACCTCAAGCGCGCGGCAATGAGTGGCGGCGTGGTGCTGGGGCAGGAGCCGGTGGACATCAATGCGATCCTGGGTGAATTGCGCGTCACGCTGTTGCGCGCCTACAGCAACAAGGATCTGCTGATTGAATTGCATCCGGCGCCGGGCGCGATGTTCCTGGGCGACCGGACCGACCTGCTGGAGATGGTGGGCAACCTGCTGGACAACGCCTGCAAGTGGTGCCGCTCGCGCGTCCGGGTCACGGTGCAGGAGACCGCGCAGCAGTGGCAGGTGCAGGTCGAGGATGACGGGCCGGGCATGGCGCCGTCGTTGTTAGCATCGGGGCCGGAGCGCGGTCAGCGCGCCGACGAAGCCACCCCCGGGTATGGGTTTGGCCTGGCGATGGTCCGCGATACCGTCGAGAGCTATGGTGGCGAGCTGCAGCTGGGCTCCTCCGCCCTGGGCGGCGCACGGGCGGGCCTGCTGATCCCGCGCTACCAGGCGAAGACCGCCGCGCACGGCGACCGGCCGCGCGGTTTGTTAGCTTCCTGGCGCCGGCGCCAGAGCTAGCGTTTTTTCGGCGCCGCGTTCCGGCGCTGCCGGCCGGCTGCGCCTTTGTCTACCACTGGCGATGACAGGTCCTTGCTGCCACCCGGGGCGTAGTAGCGGCCGAAGCGATTCTCGAGAATGTCCGGCAGGCTGAAAGACTCCTGCGCGACGAATCCCTTGTAACGTCCGCCGCCGGTCAGCACCAGGTCGAGCACCGAGGTTATTCCCGCGGCCGTCGTGACCTGGATCGCGGACCACAGGCGGCCGGCGATCACCTGCGGATAGATCTTGTTGACGTAGTTTTCTTCGCGCAGTTCGCCGTCCTGCGTGCCGCTGACGGCGGCATATACGATGACGACGTCCTGCAGGGTCTGCGGTACCGCATTTTCCAGGATGCGCTTCAGCGTGCCGCGATCCTTGTTGAGCTTGAGATCATTCATCAGCAGGCGCATCTGTTCGCAATGCCCCGGATAGCGAATGGTCTTGTAGTTCATCGATTCGCAGCCGGCGCCGAAGGTCTCACCCAGGGAACCCAGGCCGCCCGAAGTATTGAAGGCCTCGTACGGCGTGCCGTCGATTTCAATTTCCTCCAGGCCCTCGAGCGGCGCGACGTCCAGCAGCTTGCCGTCGTGAATGGCCTGGCAGGGGTTGCCGTATTCGTTGATCAGACCCTCGGTGGACCAGGTCAGCGAATATTTCAGCACGTTGTTAGGGTGCTGGGGCAGCGCGCCCACGCGTAACTTGACCGAACGCAGCTTTTCGAAGTGCGTGATCAGTTCGTGCGCGGCGATCGAAATGAAGCCGGGCGCGAGACCACACTGCGGCACGAAGGCCTGCTGGGCGCCCTCGGCGATGCGGCGCACCTCGCGCGTCACCGCGACATCCTCGGTCAGGTCGAAATAATGACAGCCGGCAGCGCGCGCC